>JAGXAV010000100.1 GCA_018971455.1 Rhodospirillales bacterium | reverse complement strand
GATTCCGATCGGCGAGGGCGTCGCCAAGATCCGCGCCGCCGTCGAGGCGCGGCGCGACCCCGAGCTCGTCATCATCTCGCGCACCGATGCCGGCCGCGAGGAGGAGGCCGTGGCGCGCGCGCAGGCCTATGCCGCCGCCGGGGCGGACATGGTGCAGCCGATATCCAAGACCATGAAGGATGCCGACATGCTGCGCCGCTTCGGCAAGGCGGCGGGGCGGCCCGTGTCATTGCAGGTTCTCGGCTGGCTCGAAAAGGCATTGAGCCCGGCTGATCTCGAGGAGATCGCCGGCATCGCCTTCTTCCCGCTTGTGGCGCTGATGACGGCGGCGAACGCCATCGAGACCAATCTGAAGGCGCTGCGCGCGGCCCGCTCGACGGCAGCACTGCCCTTGGCCTGCATGGACCACAAGGCGTTCGCCGAGCGGCTCGATTTCTCCAAGATCGAAGACATCCAGATGCGCCTGCTGCCGGAGGCCCCGGTCTTCGCGCACCAGGCCGCCGACTGACTCGTCACAACGCGCGACCAAGGGGGGGAAAGACAATGCGGATTGCCAAGGGAGCAGCGCTCGTCGCTGCCATGTTGCTGGCTGGCGGAAGCGTGCTGGCCGGACCGGCGCGGGCCGCAGCGCTCGCACCCGGCGACTACAAGGTGGGCTTCGTCGCCGAAATCACCGGGCCGATCGCCTTTGCCGGGAAATCCTTCCTGGCCGGCGCCCAGCTTGCCGCCGACGAGATTTCGGCGAATGGCTGGATGGGCAAGGGCACGCACATCTCCGTTCTGGTGAAGGATAGCGCCAGCGACGCCGCGCGCGCCATTCAGGACATTCACCAGTTCATCGCCGACCGCTCGGTGATCGCCACCACCTGCTGCATCCTCTCGCCGGTGGCCAACTCGGTCAAACCGATCGTTGCCTCGGCGGGCATTCCGCTCGTCATCCACGGCGCCACCCTGCCCGGCCTGCCGGCGCCACCATGGGTGTACAGCATGACCGTGCTGCCCGGGCCGAAGGATGTCGCGACCGCGGTAAAGATGGCGGAGACCACCAAGCCCAAATCGGTGACCTATTTCCTTGCCGCCGACAATGACGCCTTCAAGGCGCGCCTGGGCGCGGCCCGCGCGGCGCTCGAGAAGATGGGGGTCAAGACCGCCGGCGTGGTCAGCGTGCTGACCGCGGACACCGACTTCACGGCGCCCGCGACGCAGGCGATGGGCGAGCACCCCGACGCCATCCTGATCTACACCACGCAGGCGCCGGCCGTCGGCATCATCGCAGCCCTTCGCCAGCGCGGCTACACCGGCACCATCGTGGGCAACGACGTCCTCTCACCCGCATCGGTGTTCAAGAAGCTGGGCCCCGCCGTCGTCGGCATTCCCTTCCCGATCGGCTTTTCGTCGGACCTCGCGACCACGCCGGAGGCGAAGGCGTTCGTGGCCGGCTACAAGGCCAAATTCGGCAACGACCCCGACATCTACTCGGCCCAGGGCTATGAGGCGATCTGGTTCATCGCCCAGGGGCTGCGCGCGGCCGGCGGCAAGCCGACCCGCGCCACCCTGGCCAAGACTCTGGCGGCCCAACACGAGGTGACGCACAACGTCTATGGCGGTGAGCCGATCACGGGCGGGCAGATCGACACGGCCGGGACGACGATCGTCGCATGGTCGGCCGACGGCAAGCTGGTGCCCTGGACGGGCGCGAAGTAACGCCCCGATGTCGCTGTTCGTCGAGCAACTGATCAATGGCTGCGCGCTGGGCTCGCTCTATGCGCTGTTTGCCATTGGCTTTGGCCTGGTGTTCGCGACCCTCGGTATCCTCAACGCCGCCCACGGCACCTACGCCAGTTGGGCGGCGATTGCGGCCCTCGCCGCCGTGCAACGCCTCGGTCTGCCATTTCCGCTTGCGGTACTGGTGGGCGTGGCGGCCGGCGGAGCCCTGGGGGTGGCGGTCGATCAGATCGCCTTCCAGCCCCTGCGCCGTCGTGGTGCAGGGATGCTGGGGGCGCTGATCACCTCGATCGCCGCCTGGATCGTGCTGGACAATCTGGCCGGCGTGGCGACCGGCCAGGACAGCCTGAGTTTTCCAACCGACTCCTATCCTGGCGGCATGCTCCATGTCGGCGGCATTGCCTTCTCCACCATGCAGCTGATCACCATCATCGCCATGCTGGCGGCCACGCTCGGCATGCATCTGCTGGTGCGCCACAGCCGCTTCGGTGCTGCGATGCGCGCCGTTGGCTGGAAGGAACAGGCCGCGGCGATCGTCGGCGTCGATCCACGGCGGGTGGTTCTGGCCACCGCCTTCCTCGCCGGCGCGGCATCCGGCCTGGCCGGCGTGCTCGGCGGCATCTCGACGGCCAATGTCTCCTACAGCCTCGGCGAGGGGTTGATGCTGAAGGGCTTCGCCGCGGTCGTCGTGGGCGGTTACGACGATGTGCGCGGCGCCGCCCTGGCGGGCGTTGCGTTGGGCATTCTCGAAGTGATGTCCGCGCAATACGTCTCGACCAGCCTGCGTGACGGCATCACCTACGCGCTGCTGCTCGGCTTCCTGCTGCTGCGCCCGCGCGGCCTGTTTGGCGGCACCAGCTTCGTGCGAGCCTGACCGTGCTGTCGGGCATGGCCGATTTCTGGGCTGCGTATCAAAGCACGCTTGGCTTCGCCATGGTCAACGCGTTCTTCGCGCTGTCCACTTATGCCGTGCTGTCGGCGGGCATGCTAAGCTTCGCCACCGTGACCTTTGCCGCGCTGGGCGGCTTCCTCGGCGCACAGCTCGCCGTCCATCTGGCGCTGCCGCCGGTGCTGGTGATGCCGGTGAGCGCACTGTCCGGCGCGCTGCTGGCCTATGTGGTGGCCCTGCTGTTCCTGCGGCTCGACAGCCATTGGATGGCACTGGCAAGTCTTGCCCTGGTGCTGATCACGCGGGTCGTGGCGTTGAACGCCACGGCGCTGACCGGCGGCGTGAACGGCCTGTCCGTGCCGCTCAGCCTGCCGCTCTGGGTGCTCGCCGCGATTCTGGCGGTAATCTGCGTCGTCTTCTGGCGGCTGTCGGCCTCATGGTACGGCATCGCCGCGCGCGCCGTGCGTGAGGACGCGGCGGTCGCCGCCACGCTCGGAATTCCCCAGCGCCGCATTCAGACCATCGCCTTCATCATCTCCGGCGCGGTGGGCGGGCTGGGCGGCATACTCCTGGCGCTGATGCTGCAATTCCTCTCGCCCGAGACATATTTCATCGACATCGCCTTCACCATGATCGCCGCCGTCGTGCTGGGCGGCTCCTACCATTGGGCGGGCGCGATCGTCGGCGCGGTCGTGTTCACGGCCCTGCCGGTTCTGCTCCAGGCCGTGGTGCCCGATTTCGAGAAAGTGGCCAATGGCATCTGCCTTCTTTTGATCATGATCTTCCTGCCGCGTGGCCTGATCGACCCGCGCGCGCTGCGGTTGCGCCGCGCCCGAAAGGCGCCGTCCCGATGATGAGCGCGCCGATGCTGCGCCTTGAGGGCGTGCAGAAATCCTTCGGCGGATTGACCGCGGTTGCCGCCCTCAGCCTCGAGGTGCCGGCCGGTTGCGTCGCGGGGCTGATGGGACCCAACGGCGCCGGCAAAACCACGGTGATCAACCTCATCACCGGCCTGCTGCGCGCCGATAGTGGCGTCATCGCACTCGACGGCGCGCCGATTCAGCACCTTCCCGTGCATGCCATCGCCGCCCGCGGCATTGCGCGCACCTACCAGAATGTCCGCCTGTTCGCCGGCATGACGGCCCTCGAGCAGGTCATGGCCGGCAGCTATCTGCGGCGCCGCACCTCGCTCATGGCCTCGTTTCTCGCCCTGCCCAGCGCGCGGGCCGCCCTGCGGATGACGCGGCGGCGGGCGCTCGATCTTCTGGCGCGCGTCGGCATGGCCGCGCGGGCCGACGAGCTGGCGGAGACGCTGTCCTACGGCGAGCAGCGGCGCATCGAGATCGCCCGCGCACTCGGCGCCGGGCCCCGCCTGCTGCTGCTCGACGAACCGACCGCCGGCATGAACGCGCAGGAATCCGAGGCCATCGGCCGCCTCGTTCACACGCTGCGCGACGATGGCCTGACGGTGTTGATGGTTGAGCACAATGTCCGCCTGGTCAGCGATTTTTGCGACCAGGTAACGGTGATGAGTTTTGGTCGGGCGCTGGTGCATGGCACGCCGACCGCCTGCATGGCCGACCCCGAGGTTCAGGAAGCCTATTTTGGGCGCAAGGAAGATGCTCAGCGTATCCGCGCTCTGCGCTAGCTACGGCGCCATTCGTGCCGTCGACACCCTCGATCTGGAGGTTGCGCCGGCGCGGCTGGTCACCATCCTCGGCGCCAACGGGGCCGGGAAATCCACCACCCTGCGCAGCATCGCCGGGCTACACCGGCCGATCGCCGGCAGCATCCGCCTCGATGGCGTGGAAATCGGCCGGCTGCCGACCCACCGCGTGGTTCAACGCGGGGTGGCGCTGGTGCCGGAGGGGCGCATGGTTGTGGCCCCGCTCACCGTGGCGGAGAATCTGTCCCTTTCGGCCTTTGCCGGGCGCGGGGTGGAAGGCGACATGCTTGCCCGGGTCTACGACCTTTTCCCCCGCCTGGCCGAGCGGCGCAGCCAGGTCGCCGGGCTGCTGTCCGGTGGCGAGCAGCAGATGCTGGCAATCGGGCGCGCGATGATGACTAGGCCGCGCCTGCTGCTGCTGGACGAGCCCTCGATGGGGTTGGCGCCGGCAATCGTCGATCAGGTTTTCAGCGCCATCGTCGCCCTGCACCGCGACGGCCAGTCCATCCTGCTGGTCGAGCAGAATGCCGAGATTACGCTGGAAATCTGCGACTACGCCTACGTGATGCGCCGCGGCCGCATCGTGGCGGCGGGCACACCCGAGTCCCTGCGCGCCGCCGGCGCGGTTCTGGAGGCCTATCTCGCATGAACGCAACCAAGCCGGTCTGGCGCACCCGCATCGGCGCCATCGAGGTGTTCCGCGTCGAGGAGATGCTGGGCCCGGGTTTCGATCCCGCCTTCCTGTTCCCCGCCTACGACAAGGCGGTTCTCGCGCAGCACCCGATGCTGGCCGAGCCCGCCTATTTCGACGCGGCCACGGGGCGGCTGATGTCCAGCATGCAGAGCTGGCTGGTCCGCACCGGCGCGGAAATCATCATCATCGACACCGGTTGCGGCAATGGCAAGACGCGCAGCCACCCCGCCTTTCGCCGCTTTCATCAGCTCGACCTGCCCTACCTCGCCAATCTCGTCGCCTGCGGCGTGCGGCCCGAGGAGGTGACGATGGTGATCAACACCCATCTGCATGTCGATCATGTCGGCTGGAACACCCGCCTGGAAGGCGGCCGCTGGGTTCCGACCTTTCCGCGCGCGCGCTATCTCATGGCGCGGGCCGAGCTTGCGCATTGGCAGAACCCCGAGGGCGGCCCGCGGATGCAGCCCGAGGGGGTGGAGGCGATCGCGGACAGCGTGCTGCCGCTGCTCGATCAGGCGCGCGTCGAGTTGTTCGATCCCAGCGACGAGATCGCCGCCGGCGTCACCATCGAGGCCGCGCCCGGGCATACGCCGAGCCAGATCGCGGTGCGCGTCGCGTCCGGCGCCGCGGACGGGCTGTTCACGGCGGACGTCTTTCACCAGCCGATGCAGATCGTCCGGCCGGACTGGAACAGTCGCTACTGCGAATTGCCGGACTTGGCCATTGCCACGCGCCGGCGCGTGCTCGGCGAGGCGGCGGATGCCGGCAGCGTGCTGTTCCCCTCGCATACCGGCGCGCCCCATGCTGGACGGATCGGGCGGGGTGCGAACGGGTTTCATTTCATTCCGCTCGCCATGACGGAGGCCTGACATGGACATGGTCGATGACCGCGGCGCGGTGTTGCGCCGGCTCGAAGGACTGCTCGGCGCCGATGCCGTGCAGAGTGACGCCGCCACGCGGGATTTCTACGCCAGCGACGTGTTCTGGCAGCCCGGCATCCGCCCGCTCGCGGTGCTGCGCCCGGGCAGCGCCGACCACGCCGCGGCGGCCGTGCGCATGGTCACCGAGGCCGGCATGGCGATCGTGCCACGGGGCGGCGGGATGTCCTACAGCAAGGGCTATCTGCCCGCGCGCGCGGATGCGATGGTGATCGATCTCCGCCGGCTTGACCGGGTGATCGAGGTCAACGCGGCCGATCGCTACGTCACCGTCGAGGCCGGCTGCACCTGGGCAAGGCTCAACGCCGCCCTGGAGGGAACCGGATTGCGGACGCCTTACTGGGGGCCGCTCTCCGGCATCAACGCCACCATCGGCGGCGCGCTCTCGCAAAACTCCGCCTTCTTCGGCTCGTCGCTGCACGGCACCGTGGCCGAGAGCGTGCTCGGCGTGCGGGTTGCGCTGGCCGATGGCCGCGTGGTGACCACCGGCTCGGGCGGGCGGGATGGCGCGCGGCCCTTCACCCGCGAGGGCGGCCCGGACCTCACCGGCCCCTTCCTGGGCGACAATGGCGCGTTCGGCGTGAAGCTTGCCGCGACCCTGCGATTATTGCCCCTGCCGGCCGAAACCGGCCACCTCTCCTTCGGCTTCGCCAACATCCAGGCGATGGGCGAGGCGCAGGTGGCGTTGGCGCGGGAGCGGCTGGTCGCCGAGGGTTTCGGCATCGACCGCACCAAGGCCGAGCATTCGGCGAGCGTGAACCGCATCAGCGAAGGGCTGCAGATCCTTTCCGCCGTCGCCGGCTCCGGGCGCGGCCTGCTGGGCGGCGTGAAGGATGCGCTGGGTGTCGCCGCTGCGGGCACCGGCTTTCTCAAGGCGCACGCCTTCACGCTGCATCTGGTCGTCGAGCGCGACAATGCGGGCGAGCTCGCCGCGGCCTGCGCGCGCATCACGGCCATCGCCAAGGACCATGGCGGCACGCCCCTCGACAATGCCGTGCCGCGGGTGATGCGGGCGCGCCCCTTCGGCCCGGTGCGCGGCATGCTCGGACGCAATGGTGAGCGCTGGGTGCCGATCCACGCCGTGTTTCCCCTCTCCGAGGCACGCCGCGTGCTCGACGCCAACGACACCTTCTTCGCCGGCCAGCGCGAGGAGATGGCACGCCACGGCATCGTCTATTCGGTGATGACGATGACGACAGGCCATGAGTTCTTTCTCGAGCCTGCATTCTACTGGATGGACGAG
>JAGXAV010000099.1 GCA_018971455.1 Rhodospirillales bacterium | reverse complement strand
AGCCACGATGCCCGCGGCCGGGTCGCGCATCTGCTGATCGAGCTGTATTTCCGCCAGAACCGCCACCTGCCGCAGATTGCGGGGGAGACGATCGACCTGCCGCTGACGCTGGCGCTGATCGGCGAGACGGTGGAGCTGACCATCGAGCATGTCAGCCGCACGCTGCGCCGGCTGCGTGAGGACGGCGTCATCCAGCTGCGCCGCGGCAGGCTGCTGATCCGCGACCCGGAGGCGCTGATCAGGATTTCCGGCGTCGAGGACCGGCCGCTGGCTGACGCGGCCATTCCGCGGTGACAGGATGAAGCCGCCGTGCCGGCGGGGCAGTCGCGGCCTCGCCCGGCCCGTGACATCGGCCGCGGCGTGAGGAGGCGACATGCGCTCGGCGTTCCTGCATTCCGAAAGCCACCTGGTGGAACGCATCGGCTGGCTGCGCGCCGCCGTCCTCGGCGCCAATGATGGCATTGTCTCTACCGCCAGCCTGATCGTGGGCGTCGCCGCGGCGGCCGCGGCGCGCGGCGACATCCTGGTTGCCGGCCTGGCCGGGCTGGTCGCCGGCGCCATGTCGATGGCGGCCGGAGAATACGTCTCCGTCAGCTCGCAATCCGACACCGAGCAGGCCGACCTCGCCCGCGAGCGGCAGGAATTGCGCGACAACCCCGCCTTCGAGCAGGCGGAGCTGGCGGAGATCTACGTCCGGCGCGGCCTGACCCCGGAGCTCGCCGAGCAGGTCGCCATCCAGCTGATGGCCCGCGACGCGCTGGGTGCGCATGCGCGCGACGAGCTCGGCATATCGGAGGTGACGACGGCGCGGCCGGTGCAGGCCGCCCTGACCTCGGCGGCGACCTTCGCCGTCGGCGCCGCCCTGCCCATGCTCACCGCCGTGGTGGTGCCGCTCGCCTGGCTTCTCCCGGCGGTCTCGGTCGCCTCGCTGGGCTTCCTGGCGCTGCTTGGCGCGGTCGGCGCCAAGGCGGGTGGGGCGAATGTTCTGCGCGCCACCATCCGGGTGACGTTCTGGGGCGCGCTGGCGATGGCGCTGACCGCCGGCATCGGCGCGGTGTTCGGCACCTCGGTCTGAACGGCCGGGATGGACGCGGCCGGCGGCCCGGATGCACTCTGCCCGCGGGAGGATCAGGCATGGCGTATGACACGATCGAGGTGAAGCCGATGACGCCGCGCATCGGCGCCGAGGTGTTCGGCGTGGATCTGGCCCGGCCGACGAACCGCCAGCTCGCCGAGATCCACGCGGCCTTCCTCGAACACCAGGTGCTGTTCTTCCGCGGCCAGGCGCTCGATCCTGACAGCCACAAGCGCTTCGGGCGGCATTTCGGCGAGCTGCACGTCCATCCCGCCGCGCCCGGGCCGGAGGGGCATCCGGAAATCCTGCCGATCCATGCCGACGCGAAATCCAGGCACGTCAATGGCGAGGTCTGGCATTCGGATGTGTCCTGCGACGCGGAGCCCCCGCTCGGGTCGGTGCTGCACCTGACGATCGTGCCGCCGGTCGGCGGCGACACCGTGTTTGCCAGCATGTATGCGGCGTATGACGCGCTCTCGGAGCGGATGAAGGCCTATCTCGACGGGCTGACCGCCCTGCATGACGGCGAGCGCTTCTACCGCGGGCGCTACGAGGATCGCGGGGTGGATGATGCCGGCAAGACCTACCCGCGGGCGATCCATCCGGTCATCCGCACGCACCCCGAGACGGGGCGGAAGACCATTTTCGTGAACCGCATGTTCACCACCCGCATCGTCGGGCTGGCGCGTGACGAGAGCGAGGCCATCCTGGGATTCCTGTGGGAGCATTGCGCCAAGCCGGAGTACCAGGTGCGCTTTCGCTGGGCGGAGAACTCGGTGGCCTTCTGGGACAACCGCGCCGTGCAGCACCAGGCGCTGTGGGATTATTTCCCGCATACCCGCTCCGGCCTGCGGGTCACCATCAAGGGCGACGCGCCGCGCTGATCAGGGCGCGGGAGCGGGCTGGCCGGGCGCCATCCCCCGCTCGGCGTTCGGGGGGTGGCCGTAGGCCTTGCGATAGGCACGCGAAAAATGGCTGCCGCTGGCAAAGCCGCTGGCGAGTGCTACTTCCAGGACCGACAGCCCGGTCTGGCGCAGCAGCATCCGCGCCCGCTCCAGGCGCGACCTGCGGTCATGCGCGCCGAGCGTGCTGCCAAGATGCCGGCGGAACAGCCGCTCCAGCTGGCGCACCGACACGCCCCCCAGCGCCGCCAGCGTGTCGCGCGAGGCCGGCGCGCCGCCCTGGCCTTCCATGTGCTCCAGCACCTTCGCCAGCACCCGGTTGCTGACCCCCAGCCGCTGGCCGGGCGCCATGCGCTGCGGGTTGGCGCCCTCGCGGATCTGCGTCTGCAGGAACCATTCGCTGACCCGCCGGGCCAGCATGGCGCCATGGTCGCGGGCGATCAGCGCGTGCATCATGTCGAGCGGCGCGGTGCCGCCGCTGCAGGTTAGCCGGTCACGGTCGATTTCGAACAGCGAGCGGCGCAGATCCAGCTCCGGGAAATCCTCGCCGAAGCTTTCGGCGTGTTCCCAGTGCAGGGTGAAGCGATATCCGTGCAGCAATCCGGCACGGGCGAGGATGTAGGGCCCGCCCGAGACCCCGCCCAGACGCAGGCGTTGGCGGGCCAGCCTGCGCAGCCGGCCCAGCGTGGGCCGGTCGCGAAAGGCCGCCGGGTTGCCGCCGGCGCAGATGATCAGCGTGTCCAGGCCGCCGGCATCCTCGAGCCGCATATCCGGCGTGATGACCAGGCCGTTTGATGCCGCGACCGGCCCGCCATCGGGCGAGAGGTGGCACCAGTCGTACAGCCGGCGTCCGGACAGGATGTTGGCCGCCCGCAGCGGCTCGACCGCCGAGGCATAGGCCAGCAGCGCGAAGCCGGGAATCAGCAGAAAGCCGAACGGCTTCGGCGCCAGGTCGCTTTCCGACATGGGAATGTCGCTGTGGGTCATGTCGGGCGATCTTCATCCGATAATCTCCCCCTGTCACGCAGGAAGCGGGTCTCGTCGCAATGTCCTATTCATTCTTGAGGATCGCCCGGGAGGCGCTGCGCGGCGGCGCAGGCTGGGGCCGGGCGTGGCGCGATCCGGCGCCGAAGCCGCATTACGACGCCATCATCGTCGGCGGCGGCGGCCATGGCCTCGCCACCGCCTATTACCTCGCCAAGGAGCATGGCCTGACCAATGTCGCCGTGCTGGAAAGGGGCTGGATCGGCTCGGGCAATGCCGGGCGCAACACCACGATCATCCGCTCCAACTATCTGCTGCCGGGCAACGAGCCGTTCTACGAACATTCGATGAAGTTGTGGGAGGGCCTCGAGCAGGACCTCAACTTCAACACCATGGTCAGCCAGCGCGGCGTGCTGAACCTGTTCCATTCCGACGCCACGCGCGATGCCGCGGCGCGGCGCGGCAATGCGATGCGGCTGCACGGGGTGGATGCCGAGCTGCTCGACACGGAGGCGGTGCGCGCCTTCGTGCCGGTGATCGATTTCGACAATGCGCGCTTTCCCATTAAGGGCGGGCTTTTGCAGCGCCGCGGCGGCACGGCGCGGCACGATGCGGTGGTGTGGGGCTATGCCCGCGCCGCCGACCGGCGCGGGGTGGACATCATTCAGAATTGCGAGGTGACCGGCATCCGCGTGGAGCAGGGCCGGGTCGTGGCGGTGGAGACGACGCGCGGGCCGATCGGCGCGGGCAAGGTGGGGCTGGCCTGCGCCGGCCATTCCTCGCGCGTCGCCGCCATGGCGGGGCTGCGGCTGCCGATCGAAAGCCATGTGCTGCAGGCCTTCGTCTCCGAGGGCATCAAGCCGATGATCGACACGGTGGTGACGTTCGGCGCCGGGCATTTCTACATCAGCCAGTCCGACAAGGGCGGCCTGGTCTTCGGCGGCGATATCGACGGCTACAACTCCTACGCCCAGCGCGGCAACATGCCGCTGGTGGAGGATGTCGCGGAGGCGTGCGTGGCCTTGCTGCCGCAAACCTCGCGGTTGCGCATGCTGCGCTCCTGGGGCGGCGTCATGGACATGTCGATGGACGGCTCGCCGATCATCGACCGGACGCCGGTCGAGGGCCTCTATCTCAATGCCGGCTGGTGCTATGGCGGCTTCAAGGCTACCCCGGCTTCCGGCTGGTGTTTCGCCCACACCATCGCGCGCGACGAGGCCCATGCGCTGAACGCGGCGATGCGGCTGGATCGCTTCGCCACCGGGGCGGTGATCGACGAAAAGGGCGCCGGCGCCCAGCCGAACCTGCACTGAGGAGGCGGTCATGCGCATTTCCTGTCCGCATTGCGGCGAACGTGGCAGCGAGGAGTTTCTCTTCCGTGGCGCCGCCGATCCGCGGCGTCCGGCCGCCGGTGCGGCGGCCGAGGCGTGGCACGAATACGTCCATCTGCGCGACAATCCCGCGGGGCCGTACAACGAACTCTGGCAGCACCAGCATGGCTGCCGGCGCTGGCTGGTGGTGACGCGCGACACCACGACCCATCGGATATTCTCGGTGGCCGACGCCGCCTTGCGCGAGGGCGTGTCATGAGCCCGCAATCGCGCCGCCTGCCCGCGGGCGGGCTGATCGATCGCTCGGCGCGGCTGGGCTTCACCTTCGACGGCGTCGCCTATGGCGGCTACGCGGGTGACACCCTGGCCTC
This sequence comes from Rhodospirillales bacterium, assembly GCA_018971455.1. Taxonomy (GTDB): domain Bacteria; phylum Pseudomonadota; class Alphaproteobacteria; order Acetobacterales; family Acetobacteraceae; genus REEB85. The sequence continues at coordinate 2,512 of JAGXAV010000099.1, read as the reverse complement.
GGCCCTGCTGGCCAACGGGGTGACGCTGTTCGGGCGGTCCTTCAAATACCACCGCCCGCGCGGGCTGCTTTCGGCCGGCTCCGAGGAGCCGAACGCGCTGGTGGAGCTGCGCGATGGCGCGCGGCGGGAGCCCAACACGCCGGCGACCATGATCGAGCTGTACGATGGCCTGCGCGCGGCGAGCCAGAACCGCTTCCCCTCGCTGCGGTTCGACCTGCTGGCGGTGAACAACCTGCTGTCGCCGTTCTTCGCCGCCGGGTTCTACTACAAGACCTTCATGTGGCCGAAATCGTTCTGGGAAAAGCTCTACGAGCCGATGATCCGCCGCGCCGCCGGCCTCGGCCGGGCTGCCGAGACGGCCGACCCCGACAGCTACGAGCGTGCCACCCTGTTCTGCGACGTGCTGGTGATCGGCGCCGGGCCCGCCGGCCTGTCCGCCGCCATTGCCGCCGGGCGAACCGGCGCGCGCGTGGTGCTGTGCGACGAGGGGTCGGCCCTCGGCGGGCGGCTGCTGAGCGAGGACGCCGCCGTGGAAGGCGCGCCGGGCTCCGCCTGGGCCGCCGCCGCCGAGGCCGAGCTCGCCGCCATGGCGGAGGTGCGCATCCTGCGCCGCACCACGGTGGCGGGCGTCTACGATCACGGCGTCCATGTCGCGGTGGAGCGTGTCGCCGACCACAAGGAGGCGCCATCCCCGCACGAACCGCGCCAGCGCCTGTGGCGCATCATCGCCCGGCGCAGCGTGCTGGCCGCCGGGGCCACCGAGCGCCCGCTGGTGTTCGGCGGCAATGACCGTCCCGGTGTGATGCTGGCCGGTGCCGTCAGGACGTTTCTCAACCGCTACGCGGTGGTGCCGGGCAGCACGGTCGTCGTCGCGACCTCCGGCGATGATGGCTGGCGCACGGTCGCCGACTGCGTGCGCCTCGGCGTGCCGGTGGCCGCCGTGGTCGATCGCCGGGCCTCGCTCCCGCCGGAACTCAGCGCGCTCGCCGAGCAGGCCGGCGCGCGGGTGTTCGCCGGCGGCAGCGTGGCGGGAACGCGGGGCGGGCGGGCGTTGCGCGAGGTCGAGATCACCGACGAGCGCGGGCAATATCACCGGATTGCGGCCGATCTGCTGGCGATGGCCGGCGGCTGGAATCCGGCCATCCATCTCGCCTGCCACCTGGGCGGCAAGCCGGCCTGGTCGGAGCAGGCGCAGTCCTTCATCGCCGGCGCGCCTCCGCCGGGCATGCGGGCTGCCGGGGCCGCGGGCGGCGTGTTCGGCCTCGCCGCGGCGCTGGCGGACGGCACCCAGGCCGGCGCCGAGGCGGCGGCCGCGTGCGGCTTCGGGCCGCCGCCCGGCCCTGCCATGCCCGCCGAGCAAGCCGGCGCGGCGGCCGCCCCGGTCTGGCTGATGCCGGCGGGGAGACGGAAGGCGTTCGTCGATTTCCAGCACGACGTCGCCGCGTCCGACGTGGCGCTGGCGCATCGCGAGGGCTATCGCTCCGTCGAGCACCTCAAGCGCTACACCACGCTGGGCATGGCGACCGATCAGGGCCGCACCGCCAACGTCAACGGGCTGGCGATCATGGCCGCGCTGACCGGGCAGGCGATCGCCGAGACCGGCACCACGCGCTACCGGCCGCCCTTCACCCCGGTATCGCTCGGCGCCCTGGCCGGACACCATCGCGGGCGGGACTACCGGCCGACCCGGCTGACGGCGGCGCATGAGCTGGCGCGATCGGCCGGCGCCGTGTTCACCGAGGCCGGCGCCTGGCTGCGCGCCCAGTACGTGCCGATGCCCGGCGAGACGGACTGGCTGCAATCGGTGGTGCGCGAGGTGGAGGCGGTTCGCCGGGGCGTCGGCGTCTGCGATGTCTCGACGCTCGGCAAGATCGAGCTGGTCGGCCCGGATGCGGCGAAATTTCTCGATCGCCTCTACGCCAACACCCTCTCCACGCTCGCGGTCGGTCGCGCCCGCTATGGGCTGATGCTGCGCGAGGACGGCTTCGTCATGGATGACGGCACGGTGGCGCGCCTGGAAGCGGAGCGCTTCGTCGTCACCACCACCACGGCCCAGGCCGGCGAGGTGATGAGCCACATGGAGTTCTGCCACCAGGTGCTGTGGCCGGAGCTGGACGTGCATTTCGCCTCGGTGTCGGATCGCTGGGCGCAGTTCGCGCTTGCCGGGCCGCGCGCGCGCGATGTGCTGCAAGCCGTCCTCGACGGCGGCGCGGACGTCTCCGATGCGGGATTCCCGTTCATGGCCGCCGGCGAATTCCGCGGCTTCGGCGGCGCGCCCACGAGGGTGTTCCGCATCTCCTTCTCCGGCGAGCGCGCCTACGAGATCGCGGTGCCCGCCGCACGGGGCGAGAGCGCGATGCGGGCGATCCTGAGCGCCGGGGCGGCGTTCGGCATCGTGCTCTATGGCACCGAGGCCATGTCGGTCATGCGCATCGAGCAGGGCCATCCCGCGGGCGGCGAGCTCAACGGCCAGACCACCGCGGGCGATCTTGGCCTGGGTCGGCTGCTTTCC
>JAGXAV010000098.1 GCA_018971455.1 Rhodospirillales bacterium | reverse complement strand
AGAAGGATGCCCGCGTGACCCTGGCCTCCGCCGAGCAGGAGATCGCGCGGCAGGTGGTGGAGGCGGCACGCGTCTACGCCAGCGACCCGACGGCGCTGCGGCTGCGGCAGATGAACCTGCTGTACGAAATGAACAAGGATCGCGGCGCCACGGTGCTGATCCCGACCGACATGGTGGATGCGCTGGGCGCGGTGGTGGCCCTTCAGCAGGCGACGGGCCGCGCGCCGTGAAGACCGTCCGCACGGCGGTGCTGGAGATCGCCTACGAGGAGAGCGGGCCGCCGGACGGGCCGGCGGTGGTGCTGCTGCACGGCTTTCCCGACGATGTGCGCGCCTGGGACGGCGTGGCGCCGCCGCTCGCCGCCGCCGGCTGCCGCGTGCTGGTGCCCTGGCTGCGCGGCTACGGCGCCACGCGGTTTCTCGACCCCGCGACCCCGCGCTCCGGCCAGCAGGCCGCCCTCGGCGCCGATCTGCGCGACTTCCTCGACGCGCTCGGCATCGCGCGGGCGAGCCTGGCCGGCTATGACTGGGGCGGGCGGGCGGCCTGCATTGCCGCCGCGCTGTGGCCGGCGCGGGTGCGCGCGCTGGTGAGCGTGAACGGCTACACCATCCAGGACATCGCCGCCGCGGCGCAGCCCGCCGACGTGGAGGCGGAATATCGCTACTGGTACCAATGGTATTTCCACACCGAGCGCGGGCGGGCGGGGCTGGCGCGCAACCGCCGCGCGCTTGCGCGGGCGCTCTGGCGGCTCTGGTCGCCCAACCTGCACTGCGACGACGCCGGTTTCGAGCGGACCGCGCAGGCCTGGGACAATCCCGATCATGTCGAGGTGGTGATCCATTCCTACCGTCACCGCTACGGCGTCGTCGCCGGCGATCCGGCCCTGGAGGAGATCGAGCGGCGCCTCGCCGCCCGTCCGCCGATCGGCGTGCCGAGCATCGCCCTCGACGGCGCGACGGACGGGGTGGGGCCGGCGCCGGTGGGGAGCGACCCGCACCGGCGGGATTTCACCGGGCCCTATCAGCGCCGGCTGGTGCCGGGGGCGGGGCATTTCCTGCCGCGCGAGGCGCCCGAGGCGGTGATCGCGGCGCTGCTGGAACTTGGCGCGGCCGTCACCTGACGCTGTGGTATTCGAGCATCCGCTCGCCGTCGCGGTCGAACGCCGCACTTTCCGTCATGCCGATCGCGCCCAGCACCTGGCGCGAGGCGACGTTGCTGGCGCGCGCGACCGCGACGATGCGCGCGAGGCCGCCGCGGTCATGGCCGAAGCGCAGTGCCGCCCCGCCCGCCTCGCTGGCATAGCCACGGCCCTGCGCCCCGGCGACGAAGGCGAAGCGCAGCGCGATGCCGCGCCCGTCCGCCCGCTCATGCAGGCCGACATAGCCGAGGAACCCCTCCGCCCCGCGCACCGCCCACATGCCGAACCCGCGCGCGCCCCAGAAGGCGATCTCCGCCGCCAGTTCCTCGGCCACCTGCACCGGCGTGCGCACGCCGCCCAGCATGACGGCGAAGACGCGCGGATCGCCCTTCAGTGCCACCAGATCCGCCAGGTCTTCCCACCCCACCGGCCGCATCACCAGCCGCCCGGTGCGCTGCGTCCAGGTCGGGTTCATCGGGCGGGGGAACGGGAAGGCGCGGGCGCCGCCGTCACGTTCCGACCGATCGTCTGATCGCGCCCTGGCGACCCGCGATGAGTCCCGCCGGGGTCATCGCGGGCTAGCGTTGCAGGGGGCGGTATTTGATGCGGTGGGGCTCGGTGGAGTCGGCGCCGAGGCGGCGGCGCTTGTCTTCCTCGTAATCCTGGAAATTGCCTTCGAACCATTCGACGTGGCTGTCGCCCTCGAAGGCGAGGATGTGGGTGGCCAGGCGGTCGAGGAACCAGCGGTCATGGCTGATGATGACCGCGCAGCCGGCGAATTCCTCCAGCGCCTCTTCCAGCGCGCGCAGCGTATCGACGTCCAGATCGTTGGTCGGCTCGTCGAGCAGGATGACGTTGCTCTCCGATTTCAGCATCTTGGCGAGATGCACGCGGTTGCGCTCGCCGCCCGAAAGGATGCCGACCTTCTTCTGCTGGTCCGAGCCCTTGAAGTTGAAGGCCCCGACATAGGCGCGCGAGGGGACGGCGCGCTTGCCGAGATAGATCACGTCGGTGCCGCCGGAGATTTCCTCCCAGACGGATCGGGTCGGGTCGAGGCTGTCGCGGCTCTGATCGACGTAGCCGAGCTTGACGGTCTCGCCGATGCGCAGCGTGCCGGCATCGGGGGTTTCCTGGCCGGTGATCATGCGGAACAGCGTGGTCTTGCCCGCGCCATTGGGGCCGATGACGCCGACGATGCCGCCCGGCGGCAGCTTGAAGTTCAGCTCGTCGATGAGCAGGCGGTTGCCGTAGGCCTTGCGCAGGTTCTCGGCCTCGATCACCACGCCGCCGAGGCGCGGGCCGGGCGGGATGACGATTTCCGCGACGCCGGCCTGCTGCTCCTGGCTCTTCTGCAGCATCTCGTCGTATTTCTGGATGCGCGCCTTGCTCTTGGACTGGCGGGCGCGCGGCGTCGAGGAAATCCATTCCTGCTCGGCGGCCAGGGCGCGCATGCGCGCGGTCTCCTCCTTCTCCTCCTGGGCCAGGCGCTTGCGCTTCTGGTCCAGCCAGGAGGAGTAGTTGCCCTCGAACGGATAGCCGCGGCCGCGCTCGAGTTCGAGGATCCAGTTGGTGACGTTCTCGAGGAAGTAGCGGTCATGGGTGACGACGATGACGGTGCCGGCGTACTCGCGCAGCGTCTTCTCGAGCCACGCCACGCTCTCGGCGTCGAGATGGTTGGTCGGCTCGTCGAGCAGCAGCAGGTCAGGCTTTTCGAGCAGCAGGCGGCACAGCGCCACGCGCCGGCGCTCGCCGCCCGAGAGGTTGGTCACCGGGCTGTCCGGGGGCGGGCAGCGCAGCGCGTCGAGCGCGATCTCGACCCGCCGGTCGAGCTCCCAGCCATCCTCGGCGTCGATCTTCTCCTGCAGGTCGGCCTGCTCGGCGAGCAGGGTGTTCATCTGCTCGTCGCTCATCGGCTCGGCGAAGGCGTGGGAGATTTCGTTGAAGCGGTCGATCGCCGCCTTCAGCGGGCCGAACGCCTCCAGCACGTTGTCATGGACGCTCTTGGTCTCGTCGAGCCTGGGCTCCTGCTGCAGGTAGCCGATGCGCACGCCCTCGGCGGCCCAGGCCTCGCCGCCGTACTCGGTCTCGATGCCGGCCATGATCTTGAGCAGGGTGGATTTGCCGGCGCCGTTGACGCCGAGCAGGCCGATCTTCACGCCCGGCAGGAAGGAGAGGGTGATGCCCTTGAACACCTCGCGCCCGCCGGGGAAGGCTTTCGTGAGGTCTTTCATGACATAGACGTACTGGTAGCTGGCCATGGTCTGGTTCCTGCGGGCGGGGTCGGGCGGTGTTCTAAGGGGCCGCGCGGCGCGGCGCAAATCACACCGAGAAATATTTGGCCTTCGGGTTGAGCACCACGATGGCGCTGGTCGATTGCTCCGGGTGGAGCTGCCATTCGTCGGAGATCGACACCCCGATGCGCTCGGCACCGAGCAGGCGCAGCAGCGGCACCTGTTCCTCGAGGTTGGGGCAGGCGGGGTAGCCGAAGGAGTAGCGGCTGCCGCGGTAATGCTGCTGGAGCATGCGCTCGATGTCGCGGTCGTCCTCGGCGGCGAAGCCGCACTCGGCGCGGATGCGCTTGTGGGTGTATTCGGCCATCGCCTCGGCCATCTCCACCGAGAGGCCGTGCAGGTAGAGATAGTCCTGGTAGCGGTTGTCGTCGAACCAGGCGCGCGCGGTGTCGCTGGCCTTCTGGCCGACGGTGACCACCTGAAGGGCGATCACGTCGCGTTCGCCATCCTCGATGTCGCGGAAGAAATCGGCGATGCACTCGCCATCCTCCTTCGGCTGGCGCGGCAGGGCGAAGCGCCACAGCTCGGTGACGCCGTCCGGCTCGAAGATCACCAGCTCGTTGCCCTGGCCGGCGGCCTTCCAGTAGCCGTAGATGGCCTGCGGCCTGAGGATGTCCTCGGCCTCGCACAGGGCGAGCATGCGCTTCATCACCGGGCGCAGCTCCTGCTTGGCCCAGCCGAGGAAATCGTCCAGCGAGCGGCCCTGCTTCCGGAACCCCCACTGGAACTGATAGAGGCTGCGCTCGTTGACGAAGGGCACGATGGCCTTCGGCGCCGCCTCGACCATGCGCGCCCCCCAGAAGGGCGGCACCACCGGCGGCACATCCCGCGTGAGCCGGCGGCGGCGCGCCTGGACGGCGAGCACATCGACCGGGCGGAAGGCCCTGGCATCGGCCTGGCCCAGCGTGCGGGCGGTGTTGCGCGCCTTGCCGACGCGCTTGGCCTGGATGGCGGCGAGGTAATCGTCGAAGCCGTTGCCGGTCACCTTGTCCATCAGGTGCAGCCCGTCGAAGGCGTCGCGCGCATAGGCGACGCGGCCGGAGGCATAGGCGCGCACGCAATCGTCCTCGACGTAATTGCGGGTCAGCGCGGCGCCGCCCAGCAGCACCGGCACATCGACGCCCTGGCGCGACATCTCCTCGAGATTCTCGCGCATGACGACGGTGGATTTGACCAGCAGGCCGGACATGCCGATGGCGTGCGCGCGGTGCTCGCGCGCCGCCGCCACCATGTCGGCCAGCGGCACCTTGATGCCGAGATTGACGACGCGGTAGCCATTGTTGGTGAGGATGATGTCCACCAGGTTCTTGCCGATGTCGTGCACATCGCCCTTCACCGTGGCGAGCACGATGGTGCCCTTCTCCTGGCCCTCCACCCGCTCCATGTGCGGTTCGAGATGGGCGACGGCGGCCTTCATGGTCTCCGCGCTCTGCAGCACGAAGGGCAGCTGCATCTTGCCCGCACCGAACAGCTCGCCGACCACCTTCATGCCGTCGAGCAGGATGTTGTTGATGATGTCGAGCGGCCGGTGGACCAGCAATGCGGCGTCGAGCTCGTCGCCGAGTCCCTTGCGGTCGCCATCGACGATGCGGTCCTTGAGGCGGCCCTCGACGGTTTCGGCGCGCGTCTTCTTGACGGCGTCGGCGAGTTTGCGGTCGGCGAAGAGCTCCAGCATGCGCTGCAAGGGGTCGTAGCCCTCGGCCCGGCGGTCGAAGATGAGGTCCTCGGCGACCTTCAGCTCCTCGGGGGCGATCTGGTGCAGCGGGCGGATCTTCGAGACGTGCACGATGGCGCCGGTCATGCCGGCGCGCACCGCGTGGTCGAGGAACACGCTGTTCAGCACGGCGCGGGCGGCCGGGTTGAGGCCGAAGCTGATGTTGGACAGGCCGAGGATGATCTGGATATCGGGAAAGCGCTCGCGGATCAGGCGGATGCCCTCGAGCGTCCAGAGCCCGAGCTTGCGGTCATCCTCGTTGCCGGTGGCGATGGTGAAGGTCAGCGGGTCGATCATCAGGTCCGATTGCGGGAGCCCGTGCGTCCCGCAGGCGAACGCGACCAGGCGCGTGGCGATCCGCAGCTTGTCCTCGGGCGATTTGGCCATCCCGGCCTCGTCGATGGTCAGCGCGATCACCGCCGCGCCGAAGCGCCGCGCCAGAATCAGCCGCTCATGGGCGGCCTGCTCGCCATCCTCGAAATTGATCGAGTTGATGATCGGCTTGCCGCCATGCAGCTTGAGCGCGCTGGCGATGACGTTGGTCTCGGTGCTGTCGATCACCAGCGGCGAGTTGACCGAGGAGGTGAAGCGGCGGATCACCTCGTCCATCTCGGCCACCTCGTCGCGGCCGACGAAGGCGGTGCAGATGTCCAGGCTGTTGGAGCCCTCGGCGATCTGCTCGCGGCCGACCGAGACGCAGCCGTCCCAATCGCCCTTCTCCTGCAGCTCGCGCCATTTCTTGGAGCCGTTGGCGTTGCAGCGCTCGCCGATGGAGAAATAGCTGTTCTCCTGGCGCAGCGGCACCTGCTGATAGAGGCTGGCGACCGACGGCACCCAGACCGGCCGGCGCGCCACCGGGGCGGGGCGGAAGGCGTCGTGCCGGCGCAACATGGCGTCGAGGGCGGCGATGTGCTCGACCGAGGTGCCGCAGCAGCCGCCGATGAGGTTGACGCCGTCCTCGATGACGAAGCGTTCCATCCAGCTCGCCATCTCGGCCGCACCCAGCGGATAATGCGTGGCGCCATCGACGAGTTCTGGCAGGCCCGCATTGGGCTGAACGGAGAGCAGGCCGGGCCAGTTGGCGGCGAGCCAGCGCAGATGCTCGGCCATTTCCTGCGGGCCGGTGGCGCAGTTCAGGCCGAGCAGCGGCACGTCGAGCCCGTGCACCACGGTGGCGGCGGCGGCGATGTCGGGGCCGACCAGGAGCGTGCCGGTGGTCTCCACCGTCACCTGCACGAAGATCGGCGTCGCGGTGCCGGCGGCGGCACGGGCGCGCTTGACGCCGTTCACCGCGGCCTTGATCTGCAGCGTGTCCTGGCAGGTCTCGATGAGGATGGCATCGACGCCGCCGGCGATCAGCCCGCGGCTCTGCTCGGCGAGCGCGTCCTCCAGCGGGTCGTAGGCGATGTTGCCCAGGCTCGGCAGCTTGGTGCCGGGGCCGATGCTGCCGAGAACCCAGCGATGGCGGCCATCGGTGAAGCCCTCGGCGGCCTCGCGGGCCAGTTCTCCGGCGCGCTTGTTGATTTCGAAGGCGCGCTCGGCAAGGTCGAACTCGGCCAGGGTGACGGGCGAGGCGCCGAAGCTGTTGGTCTCGACCATGTCGGCGCCGGCTTCGAAATAGCCGCGATGGATGTCGCGCACGAGGTCGGGGCGCGAGAGGTTGAGCACGTCGGTGCAGTTCTCGCGGTCCCAGTAATCCTTCGCGACATCGAGGTTGAGGGCCTGCACGCGGCTGCCCATGCCGCCATCGCACAGCAGCACGCGCTCGCGCAGCGCGTCGAGCAGGCTGGGGCGGCTCATCGCACGGTCTCCAGCCGGGCGGCGGCCGGGGCGGGGGCGCGGCGGGCCGACCACAGGCAGACCTGCATCGTGCCGGGCACCGCCACGCGGACGGCGGGCACCAGGCCGGCGGCCCCGAGCAGGCCGGTGATGGTGGCGTCGTCGAAGCCGGGCCAGCGATGGGCGAGGCGGGCCATGCCCTCGGCGCGATCATGGGCGGCGAGATCGACGATCACCAGCGTGCCGCCCGGGGCGAG
>JAGXAV010000097.1 GCA_018971455.1 Rhodospirillales bacterium | reverse complement strand
CGGCCGCCGCACCCCCGCCGGAGGAGCCGCCCGGCGAATGGGCGAGGTTCCACGGGTTGCCGGTCACGCCATAGACGTCGTTGAAGCTCTGCCAGTCGGCCAGCATGCGCGGCACGTTGGTCTTGCCGAACACCACGGCGCCGGCCGCCTGGAGCCGGTCCACCGCCAGGGCGTTGCCGGCGGCGATGTTGCCGCGCTGCTCCACCACGCCCCAGCTCGTCGGCAGGCCGGCAATGTCGAAACTCTCCTTCACCGTCATCGGCACGCCGCGCAGCGGCGCATCCGCGGCTCCCTTGCGGTCGAGCAGCCGGGCGCGCTTGCGGGCGCGCTCGAAGTCGCGCACCACCACGGCGTTGATCGCCCCGTCATGCCGCTCGACGCGGGCGACGGCATGGTCGAGCAGTTCGACGCAGCCGATCTCGCCGCGGCGGACCATGGCGGCGAGTTTCCTGGCAGGAAGGAAGGCCAGCTCGGTCATCGCGCTCACCCCATGGTCGAATTGAACGCGCCACCGTCGAGCACCAGGTTCTGCCCGACGATGAAGCCGGAGGAGGCGGCGCAGAGGAAGGCGCAGGCATCGCCGAACTCGGCCGGATCGCCCACCCGCCCCGCCGGCGTGCCCTTGGCCCGCTCGGCGATCTCCTCCTCGAGCGTGCGGCCGCTCTTGGCCGCCAGCGCCGCGGTGGTGCCGCGCAGCCGGTCGGTCAGGAACGGTCCCGGCAGCAGCGCGTTGATGGTGACGTTGTGGCGCGCCACCTGGCGGGCGAGCCCGGCGACGAAGCCGGTCAGCCCGGCCCGCGCGCCGTTGCTCATGCCCAGCGTCGGGATCGGCGATTTCACCGAGGCCGAGGTGATGTTGACGATGCGCCCGAAGCGCCGCGCCACCATGCCGTCCACCACCGCCTTGATGAGGAAGATCGGCGTCAGCATGTTGGCGTCGAGCGCCTTGATCCAGATGTCGCGGTCCCAGTCGCGGAAATCACCCGGCGGCGGCCCGCCGGCATTGTTGACCAGAATATCGGGGTCGGGGCAGGCGGCCAGGGCGGCGGCGCGCCCGGCCTCGGTGGTGATGTCGCCGGCCACCGCGATGACCGGGCTGCCGGTGGCCGCGCGGATTTCGGCGGCCGTCGCCTCCAGCACGTCGGCCGTGCGCGCGGTGATGGTCACCGCCACGCCCTCGCGGGCCAGCGCCATGGCGCAGGCCCGTCCCAGCCCCTTGCTCGCCGCGCAGACCAGCGCCCGCTTGCCCTTCAATCCGGTGTCCATGGTTCGTCCTCCCGTTAAGCCGGCACCTGAATCCGCTCCATCGCCGCCCGCGCCGGCGCCGGCAGGGGCACCGGGCGCATGGTCGCGCGATCGACATAGACATGCACGAAATGCGCGGCGGCCGAAGCCTGCCCGGCCGCGCCGCGAAACACGCCGGCCTCGTAGCGCACCGAACTGGTGCCGAGCCGCGCCACCCGCAGCCCGATCACCACATCGTCCGGATAGGTGATCTGGCTGAAATACCGGCACCCGGTCTCGGCGACGATGCCCACCACCTCGCTCGCGCCGATGTCGAGCAGCCCCTCGCCGATGAGGAAGCGGTTCACCGCGGTGTCGATCCAGGCGTAGTAGACGACGTTGTTGACGTGGCCGTACGCGTCATTGTCCATCCAGCGCGTCGTGATCGGCGTGAAGTGGCGGAAATCGGCACGGCTCGGCGGGACGGGACGGGTCATGGCTCTCCGGGGCGAGGGTGGCGGGCCGACTACACCGAATTTACCCGCGCCCGTCCACCACGCCCATCCACCATGCCCATCCGCCGCGCGCGTCCGCCAGGCGCGGCCGGGGCCGCGCCGCCGATTGGACCCCGCCGATTGGACAGGGCGCGGCCCCCGGCGTAAACGGCGCGCGGGCCCGGCCGTCTCGGGCCGCCCGCCTCGATCCGCCCGCCTCGATCCGAACCCCGCGAGACCCGCATGACCCGGCCCTGCCGTCTGCTCGCCGCTCTCCCGCTCGCCTTCGGCCTGGCCGTGCTGGCGCCGCGCGCCGCCCTCGCCCATGCCGTGCTGGTTGCCAGCAAGCCGGCGGCCGGCGCCACCGTGCCGGCGGGGCCCGCCACGCTGACCCTGCGCTACAACAGCCGCATCGACCGCGTGCGCTCGCGCCTGTCCCTGACCGCGCCGGACCATCACGAGACGGTGCTGGCGATCGGGCGCAAGGGTGCGGCCGACGAGCTGCGCAGCACGGCGGTGCTGGCGCCCGGCGCCTACACCATCCACTGGCAGGTGCTCGCCATCGACGGCCACATCACCCGCGGCGACGTGCCCTTCAAGGTGGCGGCGCCCTGACGTGACTCTGCTGGTCGATCTTTTCGGCTACCTCTCGGTCGTCGTTCATGGCCTGACCATCACCGCCCAGTCCCTCGCCCTGGGCGGCATCCTGTTCCTGGTCTTCCTCGCCCGCCCGCTGGCGCGGCCGCTCGGTTCGGCGGGAGCGGCGATCCTGCGTGACACCGCGCGCATCGCCGCCTGGGCGGCGCTGGCGCTGATCCTCTGCGAGGCGGCGACGCTGTCGCTGGAAGGCTCGGTGCTGGCCGGCACGCTGCACATGGGCATGGCCCGGGTGCTGGGGGCGGATTTCGCGCTGGCCGGGCTGGTCAAGATCGTCGCCGCGGCGCTGATCGGCCTGCTGCTGGTCAGCCGCAAGCCGGTGCCGGCGGTGCTGCTGCTGGCCGCTGGGGCGGTCGAGCTGCTGGCCGCGACGCTGACCACCCATGCCGCCGCCCGGCTCGACAACCGCCTGACGCTGCTCGCCGTCGCCTTCATTCACCAGCTTGGCGCGGCGATCTGGATCGGCGGCATTCCCGCCTTCATCGCGGCCCTGGCACGCGTCGAGGACGGCCAGTCCTGGCGGCGCATCGGGGCGCGCTTCTCGCGCATGTCGATGGCCGGGGTTGCCTGCATCGTGCTCTCGGGCGCTGCGATGAGCGTGCTCTATATCGGCTCCTGGCAGGCCTTCTACGGCACCGCCTACGGTGTGATGGTCGGCGCCAAGATCGCCATGTTCGTCATGCTGCTCGGCCTCGGCTACGGCAATTTCCGCACCGTCGAGGCGCTGCGCGCGAACCCCGCGACGCCGGTGCTGCGCATGCGGCGCTTTGCCGAGGTCGAGCTCGGCATCGGCATCAGCATCTTCTTCGCCGCCGCCTCGCTGACCTCCGTGCCGCCGGCGATCGACCTGCCGCGGGACCAGGTGAGCTGGCAGGAGATCGCCGCGCGCAACTCGCCGGTCTGGCCGCGCCTCGCTTCGCCCGACCACGACACGCTGACCCTGCCCGCCCTGCAGGAGAAGCTCGACGCCGAGGCGGCCGCGCAGGCCAGGACGCCGCTGCCCGCCTTCATCCCTGGCTCCGGCGAGATCGCGCCGCGCAACGCCGCCGATATCGCCTGGTCGGAATACAACCACCACTGGGCCGGCATCTTCATGCTGGTGATCGGCCTGCTCGCGGTGGCCAACCAGGCCGGGTTGCGGGCGGCGCGCCACTGGCCGCTGCTGTTCCTGGTGATGGCCGTTTTCCTGTTCTTCCGCTCCGACCCCGAGGTGTGGCCGCTCGGCGAGATCGGCTTCTTCGCCAGCCTGCGCGACATCGAGGTGCTGCAGCATCGCTTCTTCGTGCTGCTGATCGCCATCTTCGGCGTGTTCGAGTGGCGCGTGCGCGTCGGCGCCTGGACCAGCCGGCGTGCCGCCCTGGTGTTTCCGCTGATCACCGCCATCGGCGGCGCCGCGCTGCTGACGCACAGCCACGCCATCGCCAACATCAAGGACCAGCTGCTCATCGAGCTGACGCACACGCCGCTGGCCATCACCGGCATCGCCGCCGGCTGGGCGCGCTGGCTGGAGCTGCGCCTGCCCGGGCGCGGCGGCCGCATCGCCGGCTGGGTGTGGCCGATCTGCTTTGTGCTCGTCGGGCTGATGCTGCTCAACTACCGGGAAGCCTGAAACCCTTGGACCATCAGGAAAGACTGCCAACATGCGCGTGAAGGATGTGAAGAAGGTCGTGCTGGCCTATTCGGGCGGGCTCGACACCAGTGTGATCCTGAAATGGCTGCAAGCCACCTATCGCTGCGAGGTGGTCACCTTCACCGCCGATCTCGGCCAGGGCGAGGAGCTGGAGCCGGCCCGCCGCAAGGCGGAGATGTTCGGCGTGAAGGAAATCTTCATGGACGATCTGCGCGAGACCTTCGTGCGCGACTTCGTTTTCCCGATGTTCCGCGCCAACGCGCTCTATGAGGGCCAGTACCTGCTCGGCACCTCGATCGCCCGCCCGCTGATCGCGCAGCGCCAGATCGAGATCGCCGAGGCGGTCGGCGCCGACGCCGTGGCCCATGGCGCCACCGGCAAGGGCAACGACCAGGTGCGCTTCGAGCTGAGCTATTACGCCCTGAAGCCGGACATCAAGATCATCGCCCCGTGGCGCGAATGGGACCTGACCAGCCGCACCCGGCTGCTCGAATTCGCCGAGGCCAACCAGATCCCGATCGCCAAGGACAAGCGCGGCGAGGCGCCGTTCTCGGTCGATGCCAACCTTCTGCACTCCTCCTCGGAGGGCAAGATCCTCGAAGATCCGGCGCTGGAAGCCGACGAGATCGTCTATCAGCGGACCATCCGCCCGGAGGACGCGCCGGACAAGGCGACGATCATCAGCATCGACTTCGCCCGCGGCGACGCGGTGGCGATCAATGGCGAGACGCTATCGCCGGCCACGCTGCTGACGAAGCTCAACGAATACGGCAAGGCCAACGGCATCGGCCGGCTCGACTTGGTGGAGAACCGCTTCGTCGGCATGAAGTCCCGCGGCGTGTACGAGACCCCCGGCGGCACCATCCTCTACGCGGCCCATCGCGGCATCGAGAGCATCACGCTCGATCGCGAGGCGGCGCATCTGAAGGACAGCCTGATGCCGCGCTACGCCGAGCTGATCTACAACGGCTTCTGGTTCAGCCCGGAGCGGCGCATGCTGCAGGCGCTGATCGACGAAAGCCAGCATTCCGTCACCGGGCGGGTGCGCTTGAAACTCTACAAGGGCAATGTCACGGTGATCGGGCGCGAGAGCCCGAACAGCCTTTATTCCATGAAGGTCGTCACCTTCGAGGAGGACCAGGGGGCGTACGACCAGTTCGACGCGCAAGGGTTCATCAAGCTGAACGCGCTGCGCCTGCGCCTCGGGGCAACGGCCGGCCGCAAGGGAGGAAGCCTGTAGATGAGCATTTCGATGTATTCGGCCTCGGTGCCGATGATGAAGACGCTGCTCGGCGCGCTGTCGGCCGTGCTCGACAAGGGCGCCGCCTTCGCGGAAGCGAAGAAGTTCGACAGCACCGTGCTGGTGAATGACCGCCTCGCGCCGGACATGCTGCCGCTGTCCAAGCAGGTGCAGATCGCCACCGACATGGCCAAGGGCGGTGCTGCGCGGCTCGCCGGGGTTGAAATTCCGGTCTTCGCCGATGACGAGACGACGATCGACCAGCTCAAGGCGCGCATCGCCAAGACCCTTGCCTTCCTCGACGGCCTGACGCCGGCGCAGATCGACGGCAGCGAGGAGAAGGAGATCACGCTCAAGATGCGCGCCGGCGACGTCACCTTCAAAGGCCAGCGCTACCTGACCGGCTTCGTCATCCCCAACCTCGTCTTCCACTGCGCCACCGCGTACGACATCCTGCGCCACAACGGCGTGGAGATCGGCAAGCGCGACTTCCTCGGCGCCTACTGAGCTTTCCGCTCTCCCCCTCCCGGCCGCCGGGAGGGGGGCTCGCCGCGCCCGCCCCCGGAGCCCGCATGCCGATCATCAACAGCATCGCAGCCCAGGCCGACGAACTCACCGAATGGCGGCGGGATATCCACGCCCATCCCGAACTCGGCTTCGAGGAGCACCGCACCAGCGAGCTGGTCGCGGCCAGGCTCGCCGCCTGGGGCATCGCGGTCACCCGCAACATCGCCACCACCGGATTGGTCGGCACGCTGAAGCGCGGCCATTCGGCCCGCAGCATCGGCATCCGCGCGGACATGGACGCGCTGGCGATGAGCGAGGAGAATGATTTTCCGCACGCGAGCCGGAACCCTGGGCGCATGCATGCCTGCGGCCATGACGGGCACACCACCATGCTGCTGGGGGCGGCCAAATACCTCGCCGAATCAGGCAATTTCGACGGCACGGTGCATTTCATCTTCCAGCCCGCCGAGGAGGGCGGTGGCGGCGGGCGCGTGATGGTGGAGGAGGGGCTGTTCCGCCGCTTCCCCTGCGACATGGTGTTCGGCGCTCATAACGACACCTCGCTGCCCGTGGGCACGATGGCCGCGGTCGAAGGCGCGGTCTCGGCCGCCTCGGACCGGTTCTGGATCCGCATCACCGGCCGCGGCGGGCACGCCGCGCGCCCGCATCGCAGCATCGACCCGGTGGTGGTCGGCAGCCATGTGGTGCTCGCCCTGCAATCCATCGTCGCCCGCCGCACCGATCCGCTCGACAGCGCGGTGCTCTCCATCACCCAGTTCCACGCCGGCAGTGCGGGCAACGTCATCCCGCAGGAGGCGGTGCTGAACGGCACGGTGCGCACCCTGTCGGCGCCCGTGCAGGACGAGATCGAGCGGCTGATGCCGCAGATCGCCGAGGCCACTGCCGCGGCCCACGGCGCGGCGGCAAAGGTGGAGTACCAGCGCGGCTACCCGCAAGTGGTCAACGCGCCGGAGCCGACGGCGCGGGCCGCGCAGGCGGCGGCACGGCTGCTCGGCGCCGAGCATGTCATCCGCGCCCGCCCACCCGGCATGGGCGGCGAGGATTTCAGCTACATGGCGCAGGCCGTGCCCGGCTGCTTCGTGCGCATCGGCCAGGCCCAGGGCAGCGTCGGCGCGACGCCGGTGCACAACCCGAAATACGATTTCAACGACGCCATCCTGCCGATCGGCGCCTCGTTCTGGGCCAGCCTGGTCGAGCAGGAACTCGCGCGGAGCTGACCGCGCCATGAGCCCGCACCCCGGGCGGCCCGACGCGCACCGTGCCATGGGCCGTGCGGCATGAGCGGCGCGGCCACCGCCTTCCTGCTGGCCTTTCCGGCGCTGTTCTCCATCGTCAATCCGCCGGGCGCCGCGTTCATCTTCAACGAGGTTACCGCAGCGCGGAGCCATGCCGAGCGCACGCGCCTGGCCGGGCG
>JAGXAV010000096.1 GCA_018971455.1 Rhodospirillales bacterium | reverse complement strand
CCGCAGCGCGGCAGAAGAACCGGCCCGCACGCCCCGCGGGCCGGACGGCCATCCGACCGCCTGCTCCGCGACGGCCTGCGGCCACCCCACCCCATCGGGCGCCGCCGGATTTTCCCGCCGCGCCTTGAGAACCGCCCACGCGAAGAACGGGGCAAATGGAAACGGTCTTTCGCCATATTCGATAAATTTGATACCTGCCGCATAATAAATTCTATTCAAAAAATACCAGAACAACTCACGACAGTGGGATTTCCATAGGAGTCCGACGCGGATTGACTGCCAGAAATCCGGTTTCATCGCCTCGCAGCGCCGCATGGCCGCATCGGCCCGCGCCGGCCGCCCACCTGGTTTGGCGAGATGCTGGACAAAATGTTTTGCTTGCCATCGGATAGGCCCGAGGTGCTCGGGGTTCCGCCATGGGCGGGGGCTCCGAGCGGGCCGGAACAAAGAGGGAGATCATACGATGCAACGCAGAGTTTTTGGTGCAGCCGCCCTGTGCGTGGGGCTGCTCGGCCTTGCGGCATGGTCGCCGGCGCATGCCGACGCGCTGGCCGATATCAAGGCGCGCGGCACGCTGATCGTCGGCGTCAAGGCGGACTACCCGCCCTTCGGCTATCGCGGGCCGAGCGGTGACATCATCGGCATCGAGCCGGATCTCGCCGCCGACACCGCCAAGGCGCTCGGCGTGAAGGTGTCGTTCGTGCCGGTCACGGCGTCGAACCGCATGCAGTTCCTGCAGCAGGGCAAGATCGACCTGATGATCGCCACCATGAGCGACACGCCCGAGCGCGAGAAGGTGATCTGGATCGTCAAGCCGGATTACTACACCTCCGGCTACAACTTGATGCTGCACGACGCCGCCGGCGTGAAAACCTGGCCCGATGTGAAGGGCAAGACCCTGTGCGGCATCCAGGGCGCCTACTACAACAAATCGGTGGCCGAGCAGTTCGGCGCCCAGGTCAGCGCCTTCACTGGCACAGCCGAAGCCCTGACCGCCCTCAAGCAGGGCCGCTGCATCGGCTTTCTGTACGACAACACCGCGATCCAGGGCCAGCTTGTCAGCGGCCAGTGGAGCGGCTACTCGATGCCGCTCGAAACCAAGGACGCGGTGCCCTGGGGCCTGGCGGTGAAGCTCGGCGAGACCGCCTTCCACGACTTCATGGTCAAGCAGGTCGAGGGCTGGCACAAATCCGGCCTCATCCTCCAGCTCGAGACGAAGTACAAGATCGCCCACTCCCCCTTCGCCGAGGAAATGCACACCAAATACGGCAAGTAGCCCGCCTGCCCCGGCGCGCCGCCGCGCGCGCCGGGTGTCGGCCGAGATGGATGATCCACGATGCAGACCATCGCCGCCTGGTTCCACGCGCTCTACGAGACGACGGGCATCAACCTCACGATCATCTATGACGCGTTCGACCGCGCGCGCTTCATCAACGGCTTCCTGGTCACCATCGAGCTGTCGGTCATCTGCATCTTCTTCTCGATCGTCATCGGCATCGTCGGCGCCTGGCTGCAAGGCTCGCAGCTGGTTTGGACGCGGCGCATCGTGCAAGCCTACATCCAGCTCTTTCGCAACACACCGCCGCTGGTGCAGATGTATTTCTTCTATTTCGGCCTCAGCAACCTGCTGCCCCGGCTGCACGCCGCGGGCGGCGACCAGCCGCTGCTCAGCGGCTTCGCCTGGGCCTGCATCTCGCTCTCCTTCTTCGCAGGCGCCTTCAATGTCGAGATCTTCCGCTCCGGTATCGAGGCGATCCCGCACTCCACGCTCGAGGCCGCGGAGGCGCTCGGCTACACCCGCCTCAGCGCCTACCGGCACATCATCCTGCCGCTCGCCGTGCGCGTCTGCCTGCCCGCGCTCAACAACAACCTGGTGAACCTGGTCAAGACCACCACGCTCGCCTACGCCATCGCGGTGCCGGAGCTGCTCTACGTCTCCGCGCAGATCTGGTCGGACAACGTCAACGTGCCGGAGATGATGGTGGTGCTGCTGCTGGTCTATTTCGCCCTTGTCGGCCTGCTCGTGCTGGGCATGCACCGGCTCGAATTCCGCCTGCGCCTGCCCGGGTACAGCCGCACATGACGGCCCGCCCGATGCCCGCGACGCCCTTCGTCCTGGCGCCGCCGCGGGCCGGCACGCCCAAGCTGCGGCTGCGCCTGTGGCATGGCGCGGCACTGGCCATGCTCGTGCTGCTCTCGGCCACGCTGGCCGATGCCGCCTCCACCGGGCCGGCCGCGCGCGCCGGCATCCTTGTCATCCTGCTCAAATGGACGCCGCTGCTGTTCCGCGGCTTCCTGTTCAACATCCTGATCAGCGTCGCGTCGATGACCATCGGCACGATCCTCGGCGGCGCGCTCGGCATCACGCTGATTTCGCTGCTGCCGCCGGTGCGCCTGGCCGGGTCGGTCACCATGCAGTTCTTCCGCAACGCGCCATGGCTGGTGCTGCTGTTCTTCGCCATGTTCCTGCTGCCCTTCCAGCTGCGCATCGGCCCGCTGGTCATCCCGCTGCCGGACTGGCTCAAGGCGGTGATCGGGCTGAGCCTGCCGGTGATGGCCAACGTCGCCGAGATCATGCGCGGCGCCGTCGCCTCGATCCCGTCCGGCCAATGGGAGGCCGCCGAATCGCTCGCCTTCAAGCGCCGCCAGCAGGTCTGGTCGATCATCATGCCGCAATGCATCAAGCGCATGCTGCCGCCCTGGATGAATCTCTACGCCATCCTCACCATGTCCACCGTGCTCGCCTCCATCGTCGGCGTGAACGAGGTGATGACGCTGGCCGGCCAGGTCTCGGCCGCCGAGGGCGGGCGCACCGATCTGCTGACGCCGCTCTACGGCTACATCATGGTCTGGTTCTTCCTCTACGCCTATCCGATCGCCCTGCTGACGACGCGGCTCGAGCGCCGCTTCGCCGTGAAGATGTGAGGAACACCGCCATGGCCGAGGCCAGCCCCTGGACGCCCGACCAGCCGATCATCGAGATCACCGACATCCACAAATCCTTCGGCCATGTCGAGGTGCTGCGCGGCATCTCGCTGAAGGTCCGCAAGGGCGAGGTGATCTGCATCATCGGCCCCTCGGGCTCGGGCAAGTCCACGCTGATCCGCTGCATCAACGCGCTCACCCCGTTCGATCGCGGCTCCGTGCGCGTCATGGGAATCGAGGTGGGGGCGCCGCATCTGGACAAGCTCGCGCTGCGCCGGCGCGTCGGGATGGTGTTCCAGCAATACAACCTCTTTCCCCACCGCACGGCGCTGCAGAACGTCATGATGGCGCCGATCCAGGTGCTGCATCAGCCCCGGCGCGAGGTCGAGGCGCGCGCCATGGCGCTGCTCAAGAAGGTGCGGCTGGAGGGCAAGGAACATTCCTATCCCGGCCAGATGTCGGGCGGCCAGCAGCAGCGCGTGGCGATCGCCCGCTCCCTGGCGATGAACCCCGACATCATGCTGTTCGACGAGGTGACGGCCGCGCTCGACCCCGAGACGGTCAAGGAAGTCCTCGTCACCATCAAGCAGCTCGCCGACGAGGGCATGACCTGCATCCTCGTCACCCATGAGATGGGCTTCGCCCGCGAAGTCGCCGACCACGTCTATTTCACCGACCGGGGCGTCATCGTCGAGGACGGCCCGCCGGCCGAGCTCTTCGCCAATCCGCGGGACCCGCGCACCCAGGCCTTCCTCAGCCAGGTGCTGTAGAGCGCCGCGGCGCCGGCGGGCCGGCGCCGCCCGCCTCAGCCCTCCGTCGCGCACCCCAGCCGGCGCAGCGCCGCATCGATCCAGTCGCGGTCACTGGTGCCGGCCTGGATGGCGGCCATCTGCACCTCCTCGGCCGCATGCTTGGCCGCCGCCGCCGCGTACACCGCCGCCGCCTCGCCGCGCGGCACGCAGAGCAGCCCGTCCTCGTCGCCGAGCATGAGGTCGCCGGGCGCGATCACCATGCCGTCGATGGCGACCGGCACGTTGATCTCGCCGGGCCCGTCCTTGTACGGCCCGCGATGGGTCACGCCGGCGGCATATACCGGCAGGCTGCCTGCGCGCAGCGCGGCCGCATCGCGGATGGCGCCGTTGATGACGATGCCGCCCACCCGGCGCTGCACCGCGAACGCCACCATCAGCTCGCCGATGATGGCGTTGCTCAGATCGCCGCCGGCATCGACCACCACCACATCGCCCGGCGCCGCCAGGCCGAGCGCCTTGTGCACCATCAGATTGTCGCCCGGCCGCGTCTTCACCGTCAGCGCCGGCCCCGCCATCACGCCGCCGCCATGCATCGGGCGCAGCCGCGCGCCGCCGGCCGTCATGCGCGCCATGCAGTCGCTGACATTGGCCACCGGAATGGCGGCGAAGCGCGCCACCAATGCGGCATCCACGCAGGCGCCGCGCGGCAGAATCCTGAACCCGACACTCATGCCCCGTCCCCCCGTTCCGATCCGCCGCCATCAGACCCGCCGCCCGGCCCGCTTGGCAAGCCCGCGGCTGGACGCCCCGCGCCGCCTCGGCGAGACTGGCGCCCCCGGCGAGGACCCGAGATGGATTTCACCCTGAGCGCCGAACAGCAGCAGATCGCCCGGCTGGTCGATCGCATCTGCGCGGATTTCGACGACGGCTACTGGCTCGCGCGCGACCGCGAGGCGAAATTTCCCGAGGAGTTTCATCGCGCGGTGGCCGATGCCGGGCTGCTCGGCATCGCCATGCCGCAGGCCCATGGCGGCAGCGGGCTGGGCATCACCGAGGCGGCGATCATGATGCGCGCCATCGCCGAGTCCGGCGCCGGCATGGCCGGCGCCTCCTCGGTGCACATGAACATCTTCGGCCTCCAGCCGGTGGTCGTCTTCGGCACGCCGGCGCAGCAGGCGCGCATGCTGCCGCCGCTGATCCGCGGCGAGGAGAAGGCCTGCTTCGCCGTCACCGAGCCCGATGCCGGCCTCAACACCCCCCGCATCAAGACCCGCGCCGTGCGCCGCGGCGGGGATTGGGTGATCTCGGGCCAGAAGATCTGGATCTCGACCGCCCAGGTCGCCCACAAGGCGCTGATCCTGGCGCGCACCACGCCCTTCGAGGAGGTCGCCCGCAAGACCGACGGGCTCAGCCTGTTCTACACCGAGCTCGATCGCAGCTGCGCCGAGATCCGCGTCATCGAAAAGCTCGGCCGCCACGCCGTCGATTCCAACATGATCTTCTTCGACGAGATGCGCGTCCCCGCCGAGAACCTGATCGGCGAGGTCGGCCAGGGCTTCCGCCAGATCCTGCACGGCCTCAACCCGGAGCGCGTGCTGATCGCCGCCGAGGCGGTCGGCATCGGGCAGGCGGCCCTGCGCCGCGCCGGCCAGTACGCGAAGGAGCGCATCGTCTTCGACCGCCCGATCGGCCAGAACCAGTCCATCCAGCACCCGCTCGCGCGCTGCTGGATGGCTCTCGAGGCCGCCTGGCTGATGGTCCTCAAGGCAGCCAGCCTCTACGATGCGGGCGCCCCCTGCGGCGCGGAGGCCAACAGCGCCAAATACCTCGCCGCCGAGGCCGGCTTCACCGCCTGCGAAACCGCGGTGATGACGCTGGGCGGCATGGGCTATTCCGCCGAATACCATGTCGAGCGCTATCTGCGCGAAAGCCTCATCCCGCGCATCGCCCCGATCAGCCCGCAGATGATCCTCAACCACATCGCCGAACGCGTGCTCGGCCTGCCGCGCTCCTACTGAAGGCGGCAGGCTGGCCCCATTTCGGATCGGCGGCTCAGATCGGCGCCAGCGCCTCCACCGCCGCCGGCTCCATGCGCACCAGCTTCTCGTAGCTGCCCAGCAGCGCCTCGGTGACGCGCGCCGGGGTGAAGCTCAGCTCGCCGATCTGGCGCACCGGCGTCACCTCCGCCGCGGTGCCGGCGAGGAACACCTCGCTGGCATGCCGCATCTCCTCGGGCAGGATGGTGCGCTGGACGATCTTCATCTGCTGGCCGCGCGCCAGCGACATCACCGTGCGCCGCGTGATGCCGTCGAGGAAGCAATCGGGCGTCGGCGTATGCAGCTCGCCATCCATGACGAAGAACACGTTCGCCCCGGTCGCCTCGGCGACATGGCCGCGCCAGTCCAGCATCAGCGCGTCGTTGAAGCCCTTCGCCTCGGCCTCGTGCTTGGCCAGCGTGCCGATCATGTAGAGCCCGGCGGCCTTGGAAGCGGTCGGCGCGGTCTCGGGATGCGGGCGCTTCCACTTGGCCACATCTAGCCGCACGCCCTTCATGCGGTCATCGCCGAACAGGTTCGGCCACGCCCAGGTGGCGATGGCGAGGTGGATCTTCGTCTGCTGGGCGGAGACCGACAACTGCTCGGCGCCGCGCCAGGCGATCGGGCGCACATAGGCCTCGCTCAACCCGCTGGCCGCGACGACCGCGCGGCAGGCCTCGTCGATCTGCTCGGCGCTATAGGGGATCTCGAAGCCCAGGATGCGGGCCGAGGCGAGCAGGCGCTCGGTATGGGCGCGCAGCTTGAAGATGTTTCCGCCGTACGCCCTCTCGCCTTCGAACACGCCGCTGGCATAGTGCAGCCCGTGCGACAGAACGTGCAGCTTGGCATCCCGCCAAGGCACCATGTGGCCGTCGTACCAGATCTGGCCGTCGCGGTCGTCGAAAGGAACAAGCGCCATGGGGACCATCCTCGTAAGATTGTTGCTCTGACAGGCCAGAAGTTATAATTCACGCACTGCTACGTCAATGAACCTGCCGTAAATGCGAGGTATGCCAGATATGCCCGAATCGAAGGGCGAGCCGAAACCGCCGCCACAGGCCGGCGCCAGCCTGCTGTTCCTGCGCGAGGAGGAGATCCGCGCGGCACAGGATCTGCTGTTCTTCGCCTATCGCGACTTCACCAACGCGGCCGACCTCATGCTCGAGGAGCTCGGCCTCGGCCGCGCCCATCACCGTGCCCTGCATTTCATCGGCCGCAACCCCGGCATGTCGGTCGGCGATCTGCTCGGCATCCTGCGCATCACCAAGCAGAGCCTGGCGCGCGTGCTCAACCTGCTCGTCGCCCAGGGCCACGTCGCCCAGGCGCAGGGCCGCGCCGATCGCCGCCAGCGCCTGCTGGTGCTGACGCCGAGCGGCCAGGCGCTGGAACGCCGGCTCTACGAGCGCCAGCGCGAGCGGCTGGTCAGCGCCTACCGCGAGGCCGGGGGGGCGGCGGTGGACGGCTTCCGCCGGGTCATGCGCGGCATCATGGAACCCGCCGCGCGCGCCTATATGGACCAGCACGAGACCTCCGGCCGCCAG
>JAGXAV010000095.1 GCA_018971455.1 Rhodospirillales bacterium | reverse complement strand
CGCGGCGAGATCGGGCGGCGCCGCGGCCGCCTCCAGGTAGCGCCAGCCCTGGAATGGCCGCGTCGGCCGGCCGGCGAGCGGCACCAGGGTGGGGTCCAGCACCAGGCCGGCGCAGGCGCTGCCGTCGTCCCAGCGATCCTCGATGATGTCGGCGATGCGCTGGCGCACCAGCATGGCGCCGGCGACCACCCAGTACATCGAGCCGCCCTCGATGATCTCGGCCGCGCGGCGCGGGAAGTTGCGAGTGCGGTGGCGCAGCGGCGGATCGCTGGCCGCGCGGGCGGCCTGCACCTCGCGCAGATGGGCGATGTCGCGGATGCCGACGGCGAGCTTGGTCAAATGAAGCATGGTGCGCTGGCATGCGCGATATGGGCCCGCCCGGCAAGGGCGGGAGGGGTGCATAAACGACTCGATCCCGGCCGCGTTGCGGCGCTAGCATCGGCGCGGAGGTAACGTCGTGTCGAAACCCGAAAACGGGGGCGGCTCTGATCGGGCTCGCCCAAACTCCCAATCCGGCGCCCAGGCGCGGTCCGTGGCGCTGATCGGCCCCTATGGCAGCGGCAAATCGACGCTGTTCGAGGCGTTGATGCAGACCGCCGGCGCGCCGATCCGGCGCAGCGACCCGCGCACCCGCCGGGCCGGCACCGAAATGCGCCTCGGCCATTGCAGCTATCTGGGCGATTCCTGGTCGATCCTCGACTGCCCCGGCTCGGTGGAGTTCGCCCATGCCACCGCCTGCGCGATCGCCGTGGTCGATCTCGCGGTGGTGGTCTGCGACCCGCAGCCGGCACGGGCCTTGACGGTCGCCCCCTTCCTGCGCGCGCTCGACGCCGCCCGGGTGCCGCATATCGTCTTCGTCAACCGCATCGACACACTGGACGGCGCGGTACGCGACACGCTGGCGGCCCTGCAGGAATATTCGGCCGCCCCGCTGGTGCTGCGCCAGGTGCCGACGCGCACCGGCGGCGCGGTCACCGGCTATGTCGATCTGGTCAGCGCGCGCGCCTATCGCTACCGGCGCGGCATGCCCTCCGAACTGCTCAGCCAGCCGGCCGAAATGCGCGGGCGCGAGGAGGAGGCGCGGGCCGCCCTGCTCGAGGTGCTCGCCGACCATGACGATGCGCTGCTCGAGAAGATTCTCGACGACATCGCGCCCGGCACCGACGAGATCTATGCCCAGCTGCGCCGCGATCTCGCCGAGGACCGCGTCGTCGAGGTGCTCCTCGGCGCGGCCGAGGCCGATCACGGAGTGCGGCGGCTGTGGAAGGCGCTGCGCCACGACACGCCATCCGCCGGCGAGACCGCGTCCCGCCTGGGCATCGCCCCGGAAGGTGCGGCGCTCGCGCAGGTCTTCCGCACCCAGCACGCCGCCGGCGGCAAGCTCTCGCTGGCCCGCATCTGGCGCGGCGAGATGAAGGATGGCGCGGCCTTCGGGGCGGCCCGCGTGGGCGGCGTGTTCCGCATGCCGGCCGGCGAGGCGGTGAAATCGGGCAGTGCCGTGGCCGGTGAGCTGGTCGGGCTTGGCCGGCTCGACAGTGTTGCCACCGGCGCCACGCTGGGGGGCGATGCGCTGCCCTTTCCGGCGCCGCCGGAGCCGGTCTACGCGCTGGCCATCGTCGCCGAGGCGCGCGGCGACGACGTCAAGCTCTCCGGCGCGCTGCAGAAACTGATCGAGGAAGACCCCTCGCTGCGGGTCACGCAGGAGGCCGAGCTTGGCCAGACCGTGCTGCACGGCCAGGGCGAGGTGCACCTCGCCGCGGCCGTGGAGCGGCTGGCCAGCGGCTTCAACCTGCGCCTGACCACCAGCGCCCCGCGCATCGGCTACCGCGAGACCATCCGCCGCCCCGTGCACCAGCATTCCCGGCTGAAACGCCAGACCGGCGGGCACGGCCAGTTCGCCGACGTCAAGATCGACATCGCCCCGCGCGCCCGCGGCGAGGGCTTCCAGTTCGTCGATCGCGTGGTCGGCGGCGCCATTCCGCGCAACTACATCCCCGCGATCGGCGAAGCGGCGGAGGAGGCGGCGCGCAAGGGTCCGCTCGGCCACCCCGTGGTCGATATCGCCGTGACGCTCGTGGACGGCACGTTTCACAGCGTGGACAGCTCCGACATGGCGTTCCGCACGGCGACCCGCATGGCGATGGATGAAGGACTGGCCGCCGCCGACCCGGTGCTGCTGGAGCCGATCGACCATGTCCGGGTGCATGTGCCGAACAGCTTCACCGCCAAGGCGCAACGCCTGCTGAGCGGGCGGCGCGGCCAGATTCTGGGCTATGGCGAAATGCCGGACCGGCCCGGCTGGGACGATGTCGAGGCGCTGGTGCCCGCCGCCGAGATGGGCGACCTGATCATCGAGCTGCGGTCCATGACGATGGGGCTGGGCAGCTTCCACCGCCGGTTCGACCACCTCGCCGAGCCGCGCGGCCGGGCCGAACGAGGAGCCGCCTAGCCGCCCGGCCACCCCGCCGGCGGGCCGGGTTGCACGCGTTTCGGGTTGCAAGCCGGCTTGGCCGATGGCACATCACGGCCGCAAACGGGAGGGTGGTGCATGGCGGTGAACAAGGTCTATCCGGGTGCCGCGGCCGCGTTGGCCGGCGTGCTGCGCGACGGCATGACGATCATGTCCGGCGGCTTCGGCCTGTGCGGCATTCCGGGCTCCCTGATCGAGGCCATCCGCGACTCCGGCGTGAAGGACCTCACCGTGGTGAGCAACAATGCCGGGATCGACGATGCCGGGCTCGGCCTGCTGCTGCAAACCCGCCAGATCCGCAAGATGATCAGCTCCTATGTCGGGGAGAACGCCACCTTTGCGCGGCAATACCTCGCCGGCGAGCTGGAGATCGAGTTCAACCCGCAAGGCACGCTGGCCGAGCGCATCCGTGCCGGCGGCGCCGGCATTCCCGCCTTCTTCACCCGCACCGGCGCCGGCACGCAGATCGCGGAAGGCAAGGAGGTACGGCAGTTCGACGGGCTCGACTATGTGATGGAGCGCGGCATCTTCGCCGATCTGGCCATCATCCATGCCTGGAAGGCCGATACCGAGGGCAACCTCGTCTATCGCAAGACGGCGCGAAACTTCAACCCGATCATGGCCACCGCGGCCAAGGTCACGGTGGCCGAGGTCGAGGAGCTGGTCGAGCCGGGCAGCATCGACCCCGACCACATCGTCACCGCCGGCATCTTCGTCAAACGCATCGTCAAGCTCGCCACGGTCGACAAGCGCATCGAGCAACGCACCGTGCGCAAGCGCGCGGCATGAGCGGCAGCGGCGCGTGAGCGTTCTCAACCGCACGCGGCAGCGGAGCGCGAGCGTTTTCAACCGCACGCGGCAGCGGAGCGCGAGCGTTCTAAAACTTACACGGCGGCGCGCGGGCGTTCTTTAGGAGATTTATGCATGGCCTGGACACGCGATCAGATGGCGGCCCGCGCGGCGCTCGAGCTCGAGGACGGCTTCTACGTCAATCTCGGCATCGGCATCCCGACGCTGGTGGCCAACCACATTCCCGACGGCATCAGCGTGCAGCTGCACAGCGAAAACGGCATGCTCGGCATGGGCCCCTTCCCGTTCGAGGGCGAGGAGGATGCCGACCTCATCAATGCCGGCAAGCAGACCGTCACCGAAATCCCCACCACCAGCTTCTTCGACAGCGCGGCGAGCTTCGCCATGGTGCGCGGCGGGCATATCGACATCTCCATCCTCGGCGCCTTGCAGGTGGCGGAGAATGGCGACCTCGCCAACTGGATGATCCCCGGCAAGATGGTCAAGGGCATGGGCGGGGCGATGGACCTGGTGGCCGGCGTGCGCCGCGTGGTGGTGCTGATGGAGCACACCGCCGGCGGCAAGCCCAAGCTGCTCAGCCGCTGCACGCTGCCGCTGACCGGCGCCGGCGTGGTGGACATGGTGGTGACCGATCTCGGCGTGTTCTCGATCGACCGGCACGGCGGCGGCGTGGTCCTGCTGGAGACCGCGGCCGGCGTCAGCGTCGATGAGATCCGCGCCGCGACCGAGGCGGCGTTCAGCCTGCACCCGGAGCTGAAGGTAGCGGCGTAAGGCGCACCGCCTCCTCCGGGCCGAGCAGGGCCTCGCCGGCGCCCGGCTCGGCGAGGATGACGGTCGCGCCGACCAGCAGGGCCGCCAGCGGCCAGGGATCCGTCTGGTCGGCATCCCACAGCAGGCGATGATCCGGGCGCGTCTCGGCGCGCAGCAGATGGTCGGCGACCAGCTCCAGAACCACGTCCCAGCCCGGCAACTCCAGCGACATGGCGATGTCGGGCGGCATGGCGCCGGCGCGCCAGACGCGCCGCCGCCCGCCGCGATGCAGCACCAGCGTGCCGCCGGCCCGGCGCACCGCGTCGCGGACGCTGCCCTGGGTGTCGAGCCCGGCAAACCCCGCAATGGCGGCGGCAAAGGCGTCGGGCGCGCGGGCGCGCCAGGCCGCAACCTCGGCCGGATCGGCCTCAGGCAGGAGTCCCGAGGCGCGCAGCCACTCGATGAACACCATCAGGTTGCTGGCGGCGGTCGCCTCGTCGGGCGGGTGCCAGGCGGCGTGTCCTCCCATTCGGCCTCTCCCCAATCTGCGGCGCCGCGGCGGGCACGGCGAATGCGCAGGGCGGCTCTGCCCGGCGGCTCTTGATCCGGTCGGCGCAGGCGTCTATACGCCGCTCCTCACCGCGTCGCGCAAGCACGTTGTGACAGAGGGCGGGGCCATAGCTCAGTTGGGAGAGCGCCTGAATGGCATTCAGGAGGTCGTCGGTTCGATTCCGATTGGCTCCACCACCCCACCCCCCGGCAGGCCGGATGGCTCGATAGGCGCGCTCAGATCGCCACCCGCACGCCCAGCTCCACCACCCGGTCGCTGGGAATGCGGAAGAACTCCGTTGCCGGCACGGCATTGCGCGCCATCACCAGGAACAGCCACAGCCGCCACATCGGCAGTTTCGGCACGGTCGCGCGCACCAGCGTCTCGCGGCCCAGGAAGTAGCTCACCTGCATCGGGTCAAACTCGACGCCCTTGGCACGCAGCAGGCCGAGGTCGCGCGGCAGGTTCGGGCTTTCCATGAAGCCATAGCCGATCAGCACGCGATGGATGCCGGGCGCCAGCTCGGTGATCGTGCTGCGCTCCTCGGACGGCACTTCCGGCACGTCGATGTTCTGCATCGTCACGAACAGCACGCGCTCGTGCAGCACCTTGTTGTGCTTGAGGTTGTGCAGCAGGGCGCCGGGCACGTGCTCGGGGTTGCCGGTCAGGAACACCGCCATGCCGGGCACCCGCACGGTGCGCGACTGCGGCAGCCGCGCGAGGAACGAGGCCAGCGGCAGGCTGTCCTGCTTCCAGCGCTCGAGCAGCAGGTCGCGGCCGCGCTTCCAGGTCGTCATCATCGCGGTCAGCGCGATGCCGAGCGCCAGCGGCACCCAGCCGCCCTCCGGGATCTTCAGCGCGTTGGCGGCGAAGAAGGTGAGGTCGATCAGAAAGAAGGCGCCGAACACGCCCAGCGCCGCGGGGCGCGACCAGCCGAACTGCCGACGGAAGGCGACGGCGGCGAGCACGCAGGTGAAAGTGAACGTGCCGGTCACCGCGATGCCGTAGGCCGAGGCCAGCGCGTCGCTGCTGCCAAACGAAAAGACGAGGATCAGCACGCCCACCAGCAGGGCGGAATTGACCTGCGGGAGGTAGATCTGCCCCTCCTCGGTGGCGCTGGTGTGCTGCACCGTCATGCGCGGCAGGAAGCCGAGCTGGGTGCATTGCCGCGCCATCGAATAGGCGCCGGAAATCAGCGCCTGGCTGGCGATCACGGTGGCCAGCGTCGCCAGGATCACCAGCGGCAGCCGCAGCCCGTGCGGGGCGAGCAGGAAGAACGGGCTGCTCAGGGCCTCCGGGTGGCGCAGCACCAGCGCGCCCTGGCCGAAATAGTTCAGCACCAGGCAGGGCAGCACGAAAAAGCTCCAGGCGACGCGGATGGGCTGGCGGCCGAAATGGCCCATATCAGCGTACAGCGCCTCCGCCCCGGTCACCGCCAGCACCACGGAGCCGAGCACGACAAAGGCAAGGAATTTGTAGTGCACCACCAGCAGCACGGCGTAGCTCGGCAGCACGGCGAGCAGGATATGGGGATGGTGGGCGATCTCGGCGGCGCCGAGCAGCCCGATGGCGGTGAACCACACCGCCATCACCGGGCCGAAGACGCGCCCGATGCTGCCGGTGCCATAGGATTGCGAGACGAACAGCGCCACGATGACCACGGCCGAGACCGGCAGCACGAACTCGCGCAGCGGTGCGGCCACGACCTCGAGCCCCTCGACGGCCGAGAGCACCGAGATCGCCGGGGTGATGACGCCGTCCCCGAAGAACAGGCAGGCGCCGCCGATGCCGAGCAGCGCCAGCGCGTAATGCATGCGCTCGCTGGCGATGCCGCGCTGGGCCAGCGCCATCAGCGCGAGGATGCCGCCCTCGCCGCGATTATCGGCGCGCATCACCAGCGTGACGTATTTGACCGTCACGATCAGCACCAGCGACCAGAAGATCAGCGAGAGGATGCCGAACACCTCGTATTCGCTGATGCCCCGGCGGGCGAAATGGTCGAGGCTGGCCTTGAAGGCATAGAGCGGGCTGGTGCCGATATCGCCGTAAACCACGCCGAGCACGCCAAGCAGGGCGGAGAGCCGCAATGCCGGACGGGCGGCGGGCTGGGCGGTCACGCCGGAGGATGCATGTGCCATGGCGGCGCCCGATACGCCGCCGTCACGCCCCGCGCAAGGGCGCGAGCCCGCTCAGCCCGCCGGCGGCCGGCTGCCGAAGATGGCGGTGCCGACGCGGACATGGGTGGCGCCATGGGCGATGGCGGTCTCGAAATCGGCGGACATCCCCATCGACAGCACGCCGAGGCCATGGCGGGCGGCGCAGGCGGCAAGCCAGTCGAAATGCGGCGCCGGGTCGCCCTCGACCGGCGGGATGCACATCAGCCCGGTCAGCGCGGCCCCGAACCGCGCCTGGCAGGCGGCGATGAAGGCGTCGGCGTCGGCGCGGGGAATACCGGATTTCTGCGCCTCGTCGCCGACATTGACCTGCACCAGCAAGGCCGGCGTGCGCCCGGCGCGCTGGATCGCGGCGGCCAGCGCGTCGGCCAGGCGCGGCCGGTCCAGGCTTTCGATGACATCGGCCACCGCCACCGCCTCGGCCGCCTTGTTGGTCTGCAGGGTGCCGATCAGGTGCAGGCGCAGCTCGGGCCAGGCGGCGCGCAGGGCGGGGAACTTGGCGGCGGCCT
>JAGXAV010000094.1 GCA_018971455.1 Rhodospirillales bacterium | reverse complement strand
CCAAAGGCCATCTCATGCCCAGATTCTGGCTGGCCATGGGTCTGGTGCTGGCGGCCCCGCCCTTCGCGCGCGCCGCGACAGTGCTCGACCTCGGAACCGCAGGGCGGGCGGCCAACTGGCAGGCAAGCGCCGGCGGCGGCAGTGCCGCCTCGTTCCAGATGAATTGGGGCGGCATCTCGATCACCAGCAGCGGCAATGCTGGCGGCGCCTTCCTGGCCGGTGGCAGCCTCGGCGCCTTCGACGGCATGTGGTCGGCCAGCGAGGCGTTCACCGTGCCTCAGGGCGCCACCAACCTCAGCCTCAGCTTCTCCGGCTTCAATGCCGATGACCGCGCGCTGCTGGAATTGAACGGCACGGTGATCGGCAACGAGACGCTGTTCGGCACGGTCGGGCCCGGCCAGATGGTCACCACGCCCGGCGGCCCGCTGGAGAATTTCGCGTTCAACAACACCATCGCCGCCACCATCAACAGCGGCTTCGTGATCGGCGGGTCCAACCTGCTCACGCTGGTCGTCAACAACACGGATCTCGGTGTGGGCATGGGCGCCATCACCCCGATCTCGACGGTGGACGGCACCAACGCCACGCTGGTGGCGACGATGAGTTACGATGCGCCGATCGCTGTCACCGCCGCCGACACGCCGGTGCCGGAGCCGGCCTCCTTCCTGCTGTTCGGCGGCGCGCTCGGCTCCTTCGCGCTGGTGCGCCGCCGGGCTCCGGTCCGCGCCGGCTGACCTGGCCGCCCGGTCCGGCGGGCGGGACGCCTATTCGGCGGCGGCGCGGGCCGCGCGCTCCATCTCCAGCGTGTAGCGGGTGAACGTCGCGCCGAGCGCCGGCAGGGGCGCCACCTCCATCACGCCCAGCGCCGGCTGCATCACCACGGTGGCGACGGTTGCCGTCAGCGTGCCGTCCATGCCCGCGCGCGGTGGCCGGCACACCGACCAGGGGGTGGCGAAATCATCGGCCAGCGCGGCCTTCACATCGTCCAGCGTGATCGCACCGCGCCGGGGCGCGAGCAGGTCGTGCACCCGCCGGTCACGGTAGATGCTGCACGGCGTGGCGGCGATGCCGGTGTCGCGCAGCTTGGCCAGGGCCACGGGGCTCACGAAATGGTTGGCATGCACCAGCAGCCCGGCCTCGGGGTGCAGCAGGAACGCCTCGTCCGGCGCGCACTCGAAATCGATCGCCATCCCCTCGCCCGCGCGGCTGCCGCTGACGATCATGTTGTTGGCGGCCGATTTGGCGGTGGCGTGCACGGCGTGCATCGCCAGGGCCAGATGCGGCTGCTCCAGCGCCTTGCGCCGGATGAGCGCGAGCGGCACGCCGATGTCGCGATAGTCGCGGTCCGATTGCAGGTAGTTGGCGGTGATCGCGATTCCGGCCGCGTTGAGGCCGGAGCGGGCCAGGCCGCCAGCCTCGGTGAAGGTCAGCACATCCGGCCCGTCCGGATTGCGGATGCGCAGCACGATGGCGGTTTCGGCGCACTCCGCCTTCCAGTCCCAGTTCTGCGCATGGATCACCTGCCGCGCGCGCGCGGCCTCGGGCAGCACCACCACGCCGGTGCAGCCATCCTGCGCGGCCAGCCGGGCGCGCAGGGCGGGCCGGGTGGCGAGCTTGAGGATTTCGGTGCGGGCGTTGAGCAGCACGATATCCTCGAACGCCACCTCCGCACCCTCGGCGATGCCGCGCATCTCTTCGATATAGCCCGCCTCGAATTGTTCGATGATGGGCAGGAAGGTGCGCACCAGCTCGGCGACGGCCGCGGTGTCGAACGCCATGGCGGCGAGCTGGCTGGCGTAATGCGCGATGCCCCGGCGGATGCGGGCGGCGGCCTGCCGGCCATATTGCTGTCCGCGCACATGCGCGGGGCCGGAAATCTCGATCAGCGGAAATGCGTCCATGCCGGCCTCCGTGCCTGTGGCACGGATCATTCCCCAGCTCTGCCGCGGAGGAAAGAACAACCGGGGCCGAGCGCCGCGGCCGGCCTGCCGAAATGGCCGGCACGGCCTGCCTCTCAAACAGGCAAGCCGCCGCGCCGGCGGCAGAGGCCGCGCGCATCCGGCCAGACTGGCCTTGCAACAGGTCGACAGGACAGCGTTGAAAAACAATATGTAAGCCGTCCGGGCGCGCGTCGGGCGGCGGTGCTTTCGCAACGATGCAGGGTTCCGCTTGCAATTCTGCGCCGGTCGCAAGAGGCTCCATCGGCTGGAAGAACAGGGAGAATTTCATGATCAAGCGACGTTCACTGCTCGCCGCCGGCGGCGCGGCGATGGCCGCTGGCGGCCTCGCGCGGCCATCCCTCGCGCAGGGTGCCAAGGTTCTGAAATACGTGCCGCAGGCCAATCTCGCCAACCCTGACCCGATCTGGACGACAGCCACCGTCGCCACCATCCACGGCTACATGGTCTGGGACACGCTCTACGGTATCGATGCCGGCCTGATCCCGCGCCCCCAGATGGTCGCCGGGCATCAGATCTCCAGCGACGGCAAGACCTGGCGCCTGACCCTGCGCGACGGGCTGTTCTGGCATGACGGCCCGCCGGTGCGCAGCACCGACTGCATCCCCTCCATCCAGCGCTGGGGCAAGCGCGATCCGCTCGGCCAGAAGCTGATGAGCCTCGTCACCGGCATGAAAGCCGTGGACGACAAGAATTTCGAGATCAGCCTCTCCAAGCCGTTCTCGCTGCTGCCCTATGTGCTGGGCGCCGCTGGCTGCTTCATCATGCCCGAGCGCATCGCCAAGACCGACGCCTTCACCCAGATCAACGAATTCGTCGGAAGCGGGCCGTTCAAGTTCCTCCGGAACGAATGGGTCTCCGGCTCCTCGGCCGCCTACGCGAAGTTCGACAAATACACTCCGCGCAGCGAGCCGCCGAGCTACTGGTCCGGCGGCAAGGTGGCGAATTTCGACCGTGTCGAATGGAAGATCATCCCCGATCCGGCAACCGCCGCCGCGGCGTTGCAGACCGGCGAGGTGGACTGGGTGGAGCAGCCGCTGATCGACCTGCTGCCGACCCTGCGCAAATCGCCCGATGTGGTGGTGGAAGTGCTCGACCCACTGGGGGCGCTCGGCATCATCGCCTTCAACCATACGCTGCCGCCCTTCAACAGCCCGAAGATGCTCCAGGCGGTGCTGCATGCCGTCGATCAGAAGGAATACGTCCAGGCCGTCGTCGGCGCCCAGCCGCAGCTCGGCCGCGAGCCGGTCGGTTTCTTCACCGCCGGCTCGCCCTACGCCAACGACGTCGGGATCGCGGCGCTGACCAGCCCGCGCGATCTCACGCTGGCCAAGAAGCTCGTCGCCGAAAGCGGCTACAAGGGCGAGAAAGTCGTGCTGATGTCGCCCTCCGATCAGCCGCAGCTGCAGATCATGGCGCAGGTGACGGCGGACCTCTACAAGAAGCTTGGCCTCAACGTCGATTACGTCAGCATGGATTGGGGCACGCTGGTCAGCCGGCGCGCCAGCAAGAAGCCGATCGACCAGGGCGGCTGGAACAGTTTCTGCACCACCTGGGGCGGGTTGCAGGTGTCGAACCCTGGCAGTTCCTTCCCGCTGCGCGGCAATGGCGGTGCCGGCTGGTTCGGCTGGCCGAACGACCCCAAGATGGAGGCGCTGCGCGAGCAATGGTTCGACGCACCCGACCTCAAGGCCCAGCAGGTGATCACCGGCGAGATGCAGGCGCTGGCCTTCAAGGATGTCCCCTTCATCCCGGTCGGCCAATGGTTCACGCCGACCGCCCACCGCAAGAACCTGGTCGATTTCGTGAAGTCGGGCACGATCTCGTTCTGGAGCGTCAAGCGGGTCTGATCAATCGGCGGCGTCGCCGTACACCAGCGACGCCGCCGCCAGATCCTCGAGCGCCGAGCCGACCGATTTGAACAGCGTGATCTCCCCGGCCGATCTCCGGCCGGGGATTTCATTTCGGCAGAGCCCGGCGAGATCGCCGGCAATCTCCGCCGGCCCGAGCACGCCGGCCGCGATCGGCTGGGTGATGTCACCAGCCTCGCGCAGGGCCGCCTCGGTGTCGATGAAAACGCGCGCGGCGCGGATGGCGGCGTCGTCGGCCTCGCGCATCGCCGGCGTGAAGCCGCCGATCAGATCGAGATGGGCGCCGGGCGCCAGCCATTCGCCGCGCACCAGCGGCGCGGTGGCGAGCGTCGCGCAGCTGGTGATGTCCGCAGCCCGCACCGCCGCCTCCAGATCGGTCACGGCCCGCGCATCATGCCCGGCCGCGCGCAGCCTTGCGGCCAGCGCCTGTGCGCCCTCCGGCCTTCGGTTCCACACCGCCACCTCGCGGATCGGCCGCACCGCCGCCCAGGCATCGGGCAGCATGCCCGCGACGTGCCCCGCCCCCACCACCAGCAGCCGCGCGGCCTGCGCGCGCGCCAGGTACGAGCCGGCCAGGGCCGAGGCCGCGGCGGTGCGCCGGGCGGTGATCTCGTTGCCGTCGATCAGGGCGAGCGGCCGGCCGGTGGCGCCGTCGCAGAGCAGGTAGGTCGAAAACACCGCGTTCAGCCCGCGCGTGCCATTGCCCGGAAACACCGAGACGATCTTCACCCCCAGCGCCGCACTGCCGCGCCAGGCGGGCATCAGCAGCAGCGCGCCCTCGGGCAGATCATGGCGATGGCGCAGCGGCGCGGTGGCGCCGGCGATGAAGGCGGCGCGCAGCGCCGGGATCAGGCGCTTGAAATCCAGGCTCGCGCCGGTGCGCGCCGCATCGATCAGCTTCGGTGCCGTCAGGTCCGTCATGTCGGTGCCAGTCCATGGGGGAGAAGGGCCTTGGCGGGGCGGAGGATCAGTGCCAAGCAGGGTGCATGGTAGCATGGCAGACCCTGTCGCCCGAAGCGCGCGAGCGCGCCTATTCCCCGAGCAGCGCAGCCCCCGGGTTCATGGCGAGCATCGCCCGCTACCGACAGGCCAGCGACGCCGCGCGGGCGGCGTATCGCCACGAAATTCTCACCACAGGCGGCGGCCAGGACTGCGTCGCGCTGTTCCCGGGCGAACGGCCCGATGCGCCGTTGCATGTCTTTATCCATGGCGGCTACTGGCAGGAGCTCGGCTGGGAGGATTCATTGTTCGCCGCCCCGGCCTTCCTGGCCGCCGGCATCGCCTTCGCGGCGATCGGCTACACGCTCGCCCCGGCCGCCGGGATCGACCAGATAATGCGGCAATGCCATCGCGCGCTGGACCGCCTCGCCGCGATCGCGCCGACCGGGAGGACCACCCTGTCCGGCCATTCCGCCGGCGCCCATCTCGCGGCCATGCTGGCGACTGAGCGGCCGGTTGCGGGCGTCGCTCTGGTCAGCGGCATCTACGACCTCGCCCCGCTGCCCGGCACGTCCATCAACACCGCCCTCGGCCTGACGGCGGTGGCGGCGCAGCGGCTCAGCCCGGCCCATCGCCCGCCGCCGCGTGCGTGCCCCGCGGTCATCGCCTGGGCCGCGGGGGATACCGCCGAGTTCCGCCGGCAGAGCCGCGACTTCGTGGCGCATTGGCGAGGCGGCCCCAACCCCGTGCAGGCGATCGAGGTGCAAGGGCGGGACCATTTCGATCTGGTGCTGGACCTCGCCGCCCCCTCGGCCGCACTTGGCCGCGCCGCCCTCGGACTGGCTGGCCGGGCACCGCCGCCGCGCTGACGCGCCCCCGCGGCGATGGTGGCGGCCGCGCGCGAGCATGGACGCCGGGCGTGGGGCCATGCTACCGGCTGGCGCAAACGTTGCGGCGACGGCCGTTGCGATCAACGCAGGGAAGTGGGGAAGGCCGGGACTTGGAGGATCGTCGCCGCGCCGTGCTGGCCTTGCCCATGCGCGCCCTGCCCGCCCCCGCTCCGCAGGATCGCCGCCGGTGAGCGCGGCGCCGCAGGCCGGATCCGGTGCGCCCGCATCCATTCCCCCCGGCTGGCGCGGCTGGGCGCGCGAGCCGGGGCGCCTGCTTGGGCTGGCCGTCCTGCTCTGGGCGGGGCTGGTGCTCGGCGCCTCGATCGCCGTGCTGCACCAGCCGGGGCGCTCGATCTTCGATGTCTATCGCGACGCAACCTGGCACTGGTGGGCGGGCGCGCCGCTGTACGCTCCGGGCATGCGGGCCTTCGTCTATCTCACCTCCGGCCCGCTGATCTTCTCGCCCTTCGCGGCCCTTGGCCGCCCGCTCGACGATCTGACGTGGCGCGTGTTCTCCGTGGCGGTCTTCCTGTGGGGGCTCTACCGGCTGGTGCGGCTCGTCCGGCCCGGCGATGCGGGGCTGGCCATGGCCGTGCTGATGCTGCTGATGCTGCCGGTCGCCGGGGTGGACGTGCAGCGCGGCCAGGCGAGCGTGGCCATGGCCGGGTGGGTGTTTCTCGGCGCCGCCGAGGCGGCCGGGCAGCGCTGGGGCCGGTCGGCGGCCTGGCTGTGCCTTGCCGTCGCGCTCAAGCCGCTGGCGCTGGTGCCGCTGGCGCTGTTCGCCGCCGCCTATCCACCGCTGCGCCCGCGCGTGGCGGCCGGGCTCGTGCTGGTGTTGGCCGTACCGTTCCTGCACCCCGACCCCGCCTACGTGGTGGCGCAGGATGTCGCCATGGTGCGCAAGCTGACGCGCGCGGCGCATCTCGGTGTCACCCGCTTCAACGACATCGCCATGATGCTGAACCGCTTCGGCATCAACCCGCCGGCGCGGGCGCTGCTGCTGCTGCGGGCCGGTGCCGCGGT
This sequence comes from Rhodospirillales bacterium, assembly GCA_018971455.1. Taxonomy (GTDB): domain Bacteria; phylum Pseudomonadota; class Alphaproteobacteria; order Acetobacterales; family Acetobacteraceae; genus REEB85. The sequence goes on along the minus strand of JAGXAV010000094.1, from coordinate 595 downwards.
GGTGGCGCTGGGCCTCACGATGGCGGTGGCGCGGCGGACGACGGCGCAGACCGGCGCGCGTTTCGTGCTGGCCATCGCGGTGACCTACCTGATGCTGTTCAATCCGCGCACCGAGCTCGGCAGCTATCTCGGGCTGGCGGCGGTGATCGGCCTTTTCGTCATCGACGGGCCGCCGATCCGCGAGCGCACGCGGTGGTGGCTCGGCGCCATGATCCTGGCGATGGGGACGCAGGTCTACGGGCCGTGGATCTTCCGCCCGACGGATGTCTGGCTGAAGCCTCTTCTCGCCCTGGTCTTCGCGGTCTGGCTCGCCGACGGGGTATTGCGGCCGCGCGCGGCGCCGCGGCTGCTGGCGCCCCCGGGGTGATGTTGCCGGCGCCCGGAGCGCCCGGCATGATCGGGGCATATGTGTCGCGATTTTCGGGCGGCAGCGGGAGATAGGCCATGCGCGGTGTCGTGTTCCCCGGCGAGCGGAGCGTCGAGTTCATCTCCTTCCCCGACCCCACGCCCGGGCCCGGCGAGGTGGTGCTGGAGATGAAGGCCTCCGGCATGTGCGGCAGCGACCTCAAACCCTATCGGCGGGCCAGGGGGGCGG
>JAGXAV010000093.1 GCA_018971455.1 Rhodospirillales bacterium | reverse complement strand
ATCGACCCATAGCCGACCAGCCCGGCCACCACGGCGATGATGAAATCCGCCCGCCCGATGATCTGCCCGAACGGCACCGGCGAGGCGTGGCGCGGTGGCGCCGGCGGCAGGCGCGCCAGCGCCAGCAGGATCAGCCCGCTGAGCGGCAGCAGCGCGAGGGCCGCATAGGTGCCCAGGAACAGCACCGGCGGCGTCAGGTCCTTGGTGTAGATCACCAGCTCCGGCCCGAACAGCGCGGCCAGCACGCCGCCTGCCATGACCAGCGAGAGCGCCCGCGCGCGCGCCTGCGGGGCGGCCACCTCGGCGGCGGCGAAGCGGTAATGCTGGCCGATGCCGAAGCCGATGCCGCTCGGCAGCGCGCCCAGGCAGTAGATCAGGAAATCGGCGCGATAGACGCCGATCCCGAAGGTGATCGTGCCGATCAGCATGCAGGCGGCGCCGAAGAAGAAGCCCGCCTTGCGGCCGAACCGCGCGAACAGGAAGCCGGCCGGGATCGAGGCCGCCATGGTCGCCGCCATCTGCAGCGCATAGGGCAGCGTCGCCAGCGCCTTGTCGGCGGCCAGCGAGTGGCCGATCAGCGCGCTGACCGAGACCTGTCCGATGCCCGAGGCGTTGACCAGCGCCTGGCACATGAAAAGCAGCCACACGTTGCGGTTCATGCGCTTCCGATCACGCGAAATGGCTCCAGCCGCCCGCTCTGATGGGCATTTCCGTCCCGTCCTCGGCCAGAACCCTGGCATGCGGCGGGCCGTGCCGGAAGGTGCCGATGCGCGCAACGGCAATGCCGGTATCGCGGGCCGCGGCCAGCAGCGCCGCCTCGCGGGCCTGCGGCACCGCCATCACCAGCTCGTAATCATCGCCGCCGGTCAGGCACAGCAGCAGGCGTCCATGCGCCCGCGCCGCCGGCGAAAGCGGCACCGCCGCGGCCTCGATATCGGCCGCCAGCCCCGCCGCGCGGCACAGATGGCCGATATCCTGCACCAGCCCGTCCGACACATCCATCGCCGCCGCGGCGATGCCGTGCAGCCGCCGGCCGAGCGCCAGGCGCGGGCGCGGCAGCCGGTAGCGATCGGCCAGCACGCCGCCGGGATCGGCAATCTCGCCGCGCGCCGCCAGCAACCCGAGGGCCCCATCGCCGATCGTCCCGCTCACCCAGATGCCGTCCCCGGCCGAGGCACCGGTCCGCCGGATGGCCGCGCCCGGCGCGACCGTGCCGAGGATCGTCAGCGACAGGCTCACCGGCCCCGGCGTCGCGGTGGTGTCCCCGCCCAGAAGGGAGAGCCGGAACTCCGCCTGGTCCTGCGCGAGCCCGGCGGCGAAGCCGGCGAACCAGGTCTCCGGCGTGTCGCGCGGCACGGAGACGGTGAGGAGATAGCCGAACGGCTGCGCCCCCATCGCGGCCAGGTCGGACAGGTTGGTCCGCAGCAGCTTGCGCGCCACCAGGTCGGGCGGATCGTCGGGCAGGAAATGCACGCCCGCCACCATGGCGTCGGCCGCCACCACCATCTCGCATCCGGCCGGCGGCGCGAACACCGCCGCGTCATCGATCAGGCCGAGCGCCCCGGGCCCGGCCAGCGGGCGAAAATGCCGCGCGATGCGGGCGAATTCGCCCGGCAGGCCGGCCGCCTCGCTCACCCGGCCACGGCACTCGGAAACTCGCCGGGGCGCAGCAGATGCGCCACCCGGTCGAGCACGCCATTGGCCAGCCGGGCCTCGTCGCCGTGGAAGAAGCCGTGCGCCACGTCGAGATATTCGTTGATCACCACGCGCACAGGCGGCCCGTCGGACATCCACAGCTCCGCCGCCGCCGCCCGCAGCAGGCCGCGCAGCACCGGGTCGAGCCGCGCCAGCGGCCAGTCCGGCGTCAGCGCGTCGGCCAGCATGGCGTCGATCCGGTCCTGCTGCTCGGTCGCCGTGCGCACGATGCGCGCGAACAGCGGCACATGCGCGTCCGGGCTGCGCCCTTCCTCGAAGCCGCCATCGCCGGGCAGCTTTCCCAGCCGGTGGCGGACGAATTCGTCGATCACCGTCTCCGCTCCGGTCTGCGCCTGCTCGGCCTGGAACAGCGCCTGCACCGCGGCCACCCGGCTGGCCGTGCGCGGCCGTGTCTTGCCCGCCATCACACCGCCCCCAGCCAGCGCGCGGCGCCGATCTGCAGCAGGCACGCCGCCGCCGCCTCGGCGCCCTTGTTGTGGCCGTCCCGGCCGGAGCGCGCCAGCGCCTGCGCCTCGCTGTGGACGGTCAGCAGCCCGTTGCCCAGGCACAGACCATGGCGCAGCGCGACCAGGGTGAGCCCGGCCATCGCCTCGCGGCAGACATGGTCGTAATGGTCGGTCTCCCCCTTCACCACGCAGCCAAGGGCCACGAACCCGTCGAAGCGCCGCCGCCCGCCGACCGCGAGCCGGATGGCCCCGGCCAGCTCCAGCGCGCCGGCGACGTCGAGCAGATCAACCGTCGCCCCCGCCTCGCCCAGAATCCGCCCCGCCCCGTCGCGCAGCCCGTCCACCACCTGCGTGTAGTAGGGTGCGCGCACCACCAGCACCCGCGGCGCCGGCCCGGGGATCACCGGGGCCGCCGGCAGCTTTGCGTCGATCGTGCTCACAGGCCGACCGCCCGCTGCTCGACGACCGACAGCCCGTACCCCTCGATGCCGACGATCGTGCGCCGCGTGTTGGACAGCAGGATCATCTCGGTCACTCCGAGATCGAGCAGGATCTGCGCGCCGATGCCGTAATCGCGCAGCTCGGTGCCGCTGCCCGGCGCGCCGGCGAGATGGCGCACCCGCTCGGACAGGCCCTCCGGCCGCGTCTCGCGGATCAGCACCACCGCCCCGCGCCCCTCGGCCGCGATCATGCGCATCGCGCCCTCCAGCACCGGCCGGCTGCGCCCGCCCAGCAGGTCGCCCACCAGATCGGCCGCATGCATGCGCACCGGCACCGGCCCGGGGGCGGCGAGATCGCCCTTCACCAGCACCAGGTGCTCGGCATATTCGACCGTGTTGGCATAGACCATCACCGTCCAGTCGCCGCCCACGGGCAGGTTCAGCACCCCCTCCTCGACGCGGCGCACCAGCCGCTCGGTGCGCCGGCGATAGGCGATCAGGTCGGCGATGGTGCCGAGCTTCAGATTGTGGTGCTGGGCGAAGGCGACGAGATCCGGCAGCCGCGCCATGCTGCCATCCTCGTTCATGATTTCGCAGATCACCCCGGCCGGCGTCAGCCCTGCCAGGCGGGCGATGTCCACCGCCGCCTCCGTATGCCCCGCCCGCACCAGCGTGCCGCCCTCGCGCGCCATCAGCGGAAACACATGGCCCGGGGTGACGATCATCTCGCGCCCGCAATCGGGGTTGATGGCGACCGCCACGGTATGCGCGCGATCATGCGCGGAAATCCCCGTCGTCACCCCCTCGCGCGCCTCGATCGACACGGTGAAGGCGGTCTGGTGGCGGGTCCGGTTGGACTGGCTCATCAGCGGCAGGCCGAGCTGCTCGACGCGGTGCTGCGTCATCGCCAGGCAGATCAGCCCGCGCGCATGCCGCGCCATGAAGTTCACCGCGGCGGGTGTGGCGAACTGCGCGGGAATGATGAGGTCGCCCTCGTTCTCGCGGTCCTCGTCATCGACGAGCACGAACATGCGTCCGTTGACCGCCTCCTCGATCAGTTCCTCGGTCGAGGCGAGGTAGTCGGACAAGGCGCGGGTGACGAGCTGATTCATGGGAACTCCGCAAGGCGCGCCACATAGCGCGCCACCGTATCGATTTCGATGTTGACCGGGTCGCCCGGCCGCAGCAATCCGAAGCTCGTCACCGCCGCCGTGTGGGGAATGATGTTGACGGCGAAATCCGGCCCGCGCACCTCGTTGACGGTGAGCGACACGCCGTCGATCGCGACGCTGCCCTTCGGCGCGATGAAGCGTGCCAGCGTCGGCGCCACGCGAAAGCTCCAGCGCACCGAGCCCTCCACCGGCTCGGCCCCCAGCACCTCGCCGACGCCATCGACATGGCCAGCCACGATATGCCCGCCCAGCTCGTCGCCCACCCGCAGCGGCCGCTCGAGATTGACCCGACTGCCCACCCGCCACGTGCCCAGCGTCGTCTTGGACAGCGTCTCAGCCGAGACATCGACGGAGAAGCTCTCCGCCGTCACCGCCACCGCCGTCAGGCAGCAGCCCGAGCAGGCGATGGAGGCGCCGATCGCGATCGCCGCGGCATCGGCCCAGGCGGCGTTGTCGCGCGGGATGGCGATGACCATGCGCATATCCTGCCCCGCCCCCGCGGGGCGGATCTCGCGCACGATGCCAAGGCCGGTGACAATGCCGGTGAACATCAGCCCAACCCCCTCACGCCGCCCGCCGCAGCTCGGTCATCATGTCCTCGCCCACGGCCGTCGCCGCATGGCGCACGAAACGCGGCATGTCGGCAAGCCGGGTGACGCCGAAGCCCTGCGCCGCCGGCCAGCCATCCCCGCCCATCACGCTGGGGGCGTGGAACCACACCACCCGGTCCACCAGATCGGCCCGCAGAAGCGAGGCGGCAAGCTGCCCGCCCCCCTCGACCAGCAGCCGCGTGATGCCGCGCCCGGCCAGCGCCTCCAGCCCGCGCGACAGATCGACGCCGGTCTGCGTGCCCGGCACGTCGAGCAGCGTCACGCCGAGGCCGGACAGCGCGTGGCGGCGCTGCGGGTCGGCGCCGTTGCGCGCGATGATCCAGGTCGGCGCGGCGCGCGCGCCCACCACCAGCCGCGCGGTCAGCGCGGTGCGCAGATGGCTGTCCGCAACCACCCGCACCATCGGCACCGGCTTGAGGCCGGGAATGCGGCAGGTCAGGTCGGGATCGTCGGTCAGCACCGTGCCCACACCGACCATCACCGCGTCATGGCGCCCGCGCAGCCCGTGCGCCGCCCGGCGGGCCGGCTCGCCGGTGATCCATTGGCTCTCGCCCGCATGGGTGGCGATGCGCCCGTCCAGCGTGGAGGCGAGCTTGAGCGTGACCAGCGGCCGCCCGGCCTCCATCGCCCGGAAGAACCCGGCATTGATCTCGTCGCCCGCCTCCGCCAGCACCCCCGTCTCGACGGCGATGCCCGCGTCGCGCAGCCGCTGCACGCCCTGCCCGTTCACCCGCCGGTCGCGGTCGCGCGAGGCGATCACCACGCGCGCCACGCCGGCGGCGATCAGCGCATCGGTGCAGGGCGGCGTGCGGCCATGGTGGCAGCACGGCTCGAGCGTGACATAGGCGGTGGCGCCACGCGCGGCGGTGCCGGCCATCGCCAGCGCCTGCGTCTCGGCATGCGGCCGCCCGCCCGGCGCGGTCACCGCCCACCCGACCACGCGGCCCGCCTGCACGATGACGCAGCCCACCGAGGGATTGGGCCAGGCATTGCCGAGCCCGCGCCGCGCCAGGGCCAGGGCCGCGCGCATATGTGACAGATCGTCCATGCGTGCGGCTATGTGGGCTCGCCCAGCCCCCCGAGAAAGGCCTCGAAATCCTTCGCCTCGCGGAAATTGCGATAGACCGAGGCGAAGCGCACATAGGCCACCGCATCGACCTCCTTGAGCGTCTCCATCACCAGCTCGCCGATCTGCTGGCTCGGCACGTCGTTCTCGCCCGACGCCTCGAGCTGGCGGACGATGCCGTTGACGATGCGCTCGATGCGCTCCTCTTGCACCGGGCGCTTGCGCAGCGCGATGCGGATCGAGCGCGCCAGCTTGTCGCGGTCGAAGGGCACGCGGCGATTATCGCTCTTGAGCACGGTCAGCTCGCGCAGCTGCACGCGCTCGATGGTGGTGAAGCGCTGGCTGCATCCGGCGCAGAACCGCCGGCGGCGGATCGCCGAGCCGTCTTCCGACGGCCGGCTGTCCTTCACCTGGGTGTCCTCATGGCCGCAGAACGGACAGCGCATCGCCGCTCAGCGATAGATCGGGAAGCGCGCGCAGAGCGCAAGCACCCGCGCCCCCACCGCCGCCTCGGCCGCCGCATTGGCGCCGTCATTGGAGCCGCCGAGCCCGCTCAGCACCTCGCCGATCATCCGCCCGATCTCCTGGAACTCGGCCACCCCGAAGCCGCGCGACGTTGCCGCCGGCGTGCCCAGGCGAATGCCCGAGGTGATCGCCGGCTTCTCCGGGTCGAACGGGATGGCGTTCTTGTTGGCGGTCATGTGGGCGCGCTCCAGGCTCGCCTCGGCGGCCTTGCCGGTGACGCGCTTGGGCCGCAGATCGACCAGCATCAGATGGCTGTCCGTGCCCCCGGTGACGATCGCCAGCCCCTGCTCCACCAGCGTCGCGGCGAGCGCCTTGGCGTTGTCGGCGACGGCGCGCTGATAGGCGCGGAACTCCGGCCGCAGCGCCTCGCCGAACGCCACCGCCTTGGCGGCGATGACATGCATCAGCGGGCCGCCCTGCAAGCCGGGGAACACGGCCGAGTTGATCTTCTTGCCGAGCTCGGCGTCGTTGGAGAGGATCATGCCGCCGCGCGGGCCGCGCAGCGTCTTGTGCGTGGTCGTCGTCACCACATGGGCATGCGGCAGCGGGCTCGGGAACACGCCGGCGGCCACCAGGCCCGCGAAATGCGCCATGTCCACCATGAACAGCGCGCCCACCTCGTCGGCGACGCGGCGGATGCGGGCAAAATCGATCACCCGCGGATAGGCCGAGCCGCCGGCGATGATCATGCGCGGCTTCTCGGTCCGCGCCAGCCGCTCCAGCTCCTCGTAATCGAGCAGCCCGTCCTCGCGGCGCACGCCGTACTGCACGGCGCGGAACCATTTGCCGGACAGGTTGGGGGCCGCCCCGTGCGTCAGATGCCCGCCGGCGGCCAGGCTCATGCCGAGGATGGTGTCGCCGGGGTTGAGCAGGGCCAGAAACACCGCCTGGTTGGCCTGCGCGCCGGAATGCGGCTGCACGTTGGCGAAGGCGCAGTCGAACAGCTTGCGCGCGCGGTCGATGGCCAGCTGCTCGGCGACGTCGACATGGACGCAGCCGCCGTAATAGCGCCGGCCCGGATAGCCCTCGGCATATTTGTTGGTCAGCACGCTGCCCTGCGCCTCCAGCACGGCGGCGGAGACGATGTTCTCGCTGGCGATCAGCTCGATGCCGTCCTGCTGGCGCACCAGCTCATGGCCGATGGCGGCCGCCACCTCGGGGTCGGTCTCGGCGAGCGGGGCGGAGAAGAACCGCGCCAGGCTGGCGGCGGAAGACAGCTCGTTCATGGCAAATCCCTCAGGCTGGAGTGAGCTTGGCGAGCCGGCCGACATGGCGCCCACCCTCGAATGCAGTGGCCAGGAAGGC
>JAGXAV010000092.1 GCA_018971455.1 Rhodospirillales bacterium | reverse complement strand
CGCCTCGCTGTGGGGCACGCCGCGCCGCCTGCGCGAGGCCAATCTTTTTGCCTGGGCGCCGATGGCCGAGGTGGGGATTCTGTTCGCCGCCCTGTTCGTGACCATCGATCCGCTGATGGCCATGCTGGCGGCCGGACCGGGGGGGCCGGTGGCGGCCCCGCTGGCGTTGCTGGCCGACGGGCAGGGCGCGCCGCGGCCGCTTGCCTATTTCTGGGCGACCGGGCTCGCCTCGGCGCTGCTCGACAACGCGCCGACCTATCTGGTGTTCTTCCGCGCCGCCGGCGACGACGCGGCGCGGCTCGCCGGGGCGTGGCACCAGGTGCTGGAGGCGATTGCCGGCGGCGCGGTGCTGTTCGGCGGGCTGACCTATATCGGCAACGCCCCCAACCTGCTGGTGCGCGCCATCGCCGCGCATCGCGGCATACGCATGCCGGGGTTTTTCGGCTACATCGCCTGGGCGGCCGCATTGCTGCTGCCGGCGCTCGGGCTTGCCAGCCTGGTGTTCTTTTCCTGAGGGAGACTGCCCATGACCTATCTGGTCGCCGACGACCTGCCGCACCTGCCCGCCGGGGAGCGTTTCCGCGCCCTGCTTGCGCGTGGCGGCATTCTGGGCATTCCCGGCACGCATAACGGGCAGGCGGCCCTGCAGGCCAAGGCGGCGGGGTTCGAGGCGGCCTATCTCTCCGGTGCTGCGATGACCGCCTCGATGGGCCTGCCGGACCTCGGCATCATCACGGTGGACGAGGTCGGCTTCTTCATCCGCCAGGTGGCGCGCACCGGGCTGCCGGTGCTGGTGGATGGCGACACCGGCTACGGCGAGGCGCTGAACGTGATGCACATGGTGCGCAGCTTCGAGGATGCGGGGGCGGCGGCGGTGCATATCGAGGACCAGCTGCTGCCCAAGAAATGCGGCCATCTGAACGACAAGAAGCTGGCCGATGCGCGGGACATGGCCGCCAAGGTGGCGGCCGCCCGCAAGGCCCGCCGGCACCTCTACCTGATCGCCCGCACCGACGCGGCGGCGAGCGAGGGGATGGACGGGGCGGTGGCGCGCGCCAGGATGTATCTGGAGGCCGGCGCCGACGCGATCTTCCCCGAAGCGCTGAACACGGCGGAGATGTTCCGCGAATTCGCCCGCCGGGTGGACGCGCCCCTGCTCGCCAACATGACCGAGTTCGGCCGCACGCCGTTCTTCACTGCGGCCGAGTTCGCGGAGATGGGCTACCGTATGGTGATCTGGCCGGTGAGTTCGCTGCGGGTTGCCAACAAGGCGCAGGAGGATCTCTACGCGGCGATCCGGCGCGATGGCGGCACCCACGGCATGGTCGATCGGATGCAGACGCGCGCCGAGCTCTACGCCACCATCGCCTATGCGCAGTACGAGGCGCTCGACGCCTCGATCGTGACCACGGTGATCCCGACGGCGATGCCGCAGCCGGCGTGACGGGCGGCGCCGGGCTCAGCCGCGCGCGTCGTCGCGGAAATAGGGTTCGACGGCGCCGGTGAGCTTCATGGTCAGCGGCATGCCGTGCCGGTCCACGGTCTTGCCGACGGCCACCCGCACCCAGCCCTCGCTGACGCAGTATTCCTCGACATTGGTGCGCTCGACACCCTTGAAACGGATGCCGATGCCGCGCACCAGCGCCTCCTCGTCGTAGTAGGGGCTGCGCGGGTCGTTGGAGAGGCGGTCGGGCGGGGTTTGGGTCATGGCGGGGCTTTCGTCTGGTGGCGCGCTGCCCGTGCGCGCCGTGGCGGCAGGTGGCGCCATGGTGATAGCCGTCCCCGCCGCCGCTGCCAAACCGGGCGCCGGAGGATCGCTGTTTTCCGGCGCACCTTCATGCGGCCTGATGAGTCCATCAGGCCGGATCGTGCACTAGGCGCGGCCGGGGCCGATATTCGCCTCCTCGAAGAGGCGGCGCGCCTCGGCGTGGTCGAAGGGTTTCTCGCGCAGGTTCTCGGCATCCCACTGGCTGCGCTCGGCCGCGACGAAATCGCCGCCGTAGATGTGGATGGCGCCGGTCAGCCGGTCGATCGGGTTGAGCACGGAGTGGATGATGTCGCGGCCGAGGACATCGACATCGCCGGCGCAGAGCGAGCGCGCCCCCGCCGCCGTGATCTCGCGCGGATCGGCCCCCGGCATGCGCCGCCAGAAGATGTTGTCCTCCCGTCCGGTGTAGATGCCGATGAGCGCCCACATATTGTGGTTGTGCGGCATGATCGACATGCGCCGCGCCCACACCAGATTGACCACAGTGATCTGGTTCGAGCGGTAGAGCACGTCGATGCCGGCGCGGGAGGGTTCCCCGAGGCCGCGCAGCACGGCGGCGGGTTCGGCGACCGCGCGGGCAAGAATGTCGCGCACGGCGCCGCGGATGGCATTGTCGTCCGTCGCGTTCCGGCTGGCCGCATCCTGGCATTCGGCGATGAAGCGGTCGCGATCGAACATGACACCTCTCCATGGGCGGCAGATGCGACGAGACGATGCTGACGGGGCGAGCGTAGCGGATTGCCGGGGCGCGGGGCAAATAGTACGGGTGGGGCCGGAACCGTGCCGGACGGGTGCGCAATGACGCAGAACATCTATGACGACGAGCAGTTCTTCGAGGGCTACGGCCGGCTCGGCCGCTCGCAGCAGGGGCTCGCCGGGGCTGCGGAGTGGCCGGCGCTGCGGGCGATGCTGCCGCCGATGCGCGGCGCGCGTGTCGCCGATCTCGGCTGCGGCTATGGCTGGTTCTGCCGCTGGGCACGCGAGGCCGGGGCGGCGGGCGTGCTGGGGCTCGACGTGTCGGAGAAGATGCTGGCGCGGGCAAGGGAGATGACGGACGACCCGGCGATCACCTATGCGCGCGCCGACCTGGAGAGCGCCGGGCTGGCCGCCGCCTCGTTCGACCTGGTGTACAGCTCGCTCACCCTGCACTACATCGCCGACCTGGCCGGGCTGATCGCCGCCATTCACCGCGCATTGGCGCCGGGCGGGCGCCTGGTGTTCTCCGTCGAGCACCCGATCTTCACCGCGCCGTCCGCGCCGGGCTGGGTGGCCGATGCCGCCGGGCGCAGGACCTGGCCGGTCGATGGGTATCTGGTGGAAGGACCAAGGCGGACGGACTGGATCACCCGGGGCGTCATCAAGCAGCATCGCACCATCGGCACCTATCTCACCCTGTTGCTGCGCGCCGGCTTCACGCTCGATCATGTGGAGGAGTGGGGGCCGACGGAGGCGCAGATCGCCGAGCGGCCGGCGCTGGCCGACGAGCGCATGCGCCCGCCCTTCCTGCTGGTGGCGGCCCACCGCTAGCGCCTTCCCAAACGCGCCGAGCCCCCCATACTGGGCGAATGCCCCCGGCCTCGCCTCCGCGCTACATCGGCAGTGAGATCTACCGTGCCTCGACCTACGGGCCGAAGCACCCGCTGGCGATTCCGAGAGTGTCCACCTGCACCGATCTGATCCGCGCGCTCGGCTGGCTCGGGCCGGCGCAATTCGTCGAGGCGCCGATGGCCAGCGAAGCGCAGCTTCTGCGCTTTCACGACGCGGCGTATCTGGCGGCCCTCAGGCGCGCCGAGGCGACGCAGAGCGTGCCGCCCGAGGATCGCGCGCGCTTTCGCATCGGCGCCGACGGCAATCCGGTGTACCGCGAATTGTTCCGCCGGCCGGCGACATCGGCCGGCGGGGTGATGCTGGCGGCGGCGCTGACCGCCTCGGGCGGCATCGTGCATTGCCCGGGGGGCGGCACGCATCACGGCCGGCCCGACCGCGCGAGCGGGTTCTGCTACCTCAACGATCCGGTGCTGGGCATCCTGGCCTGGCTCGACCAGGGGCTGGAGCGCATCGTCTATCTCGACATCGACGCCCATCACGGCGACGGCGTGCAGGATGCCTTCCATGACGATGCGCGGGTCTTGACGATCAGCATTCACGAAGACGGGCGCTGGCCTTTTTCGGGCGCGGCGGAGGACCGGGCCGGCGGGGCGGCGCGCAATTTTCCGGTGCCGCAGGGCTTCAACGACAGCGAGATGGCGTTTCTTCTCGAGCGCGCCATCCTGCCGCTGATCGCCGCCCACCGCCCGCAGGCGATCATGCTGCAGGCCGGCGCGGATGCGCTGGAGGAGGACCCGCTGGCGCGGCTCGCCCTGTCCAACAACGCGCATTGGCAGGTGGCGGCGGCGATCCGCGATGTCGCGCCGCGCCTCGTCGTGCTGGGCGGCGGGGGCTATAATCCCTATACGGTCGGGCGCTGCTGGGCGGGCATCTGGGCGGTGCTGAACGGGCTCGACGTGCCGGCCCGTCTGCCGGCGCCCGCCGAGGCGGTGCTGCGCGGCCTGGTCTATAACCGCGCCGCCGGGCGCAACCCGCCGGCGCACTGGTTCACCACGCTGCGCGACGCGCCGCGCGCGGGGCCGGTGCGGGGCGAGGTGGAGCGGCTGGCCGAGATCGCGCTGAAGGAAGGAATTGCCGCATGACGCCACGCCGCCATCTGCTCGTTCTGCTTGCCGCCGGGGCGCTGCTGCCCGGGCTGGGGCGGGCGCAATCGGACGAGCCGACCGGCCCGCAGCCGACGCTGCCGCAGGAGAGGCTCGTCATCGTCACGCATGACGGCAAGCGGCATGATTTCCATGTCGAGATGGCATTGAAGATGCGCCAGCAGATCGCCGGGCTGATGTTCCGCCCCAGCGTGCCCGCCGATGGCGGCATGCTGTTCGTGTGGGAGGGCGCGCGCGAATCGCAGATGTGGATGAAGAACACCCTGGCCAGCCTGGACATGCTGTTCATCGACAGCCGCGGCGTCATCCGCCACATCGCCGAGCGCACGGTGCCGCAAAGCCTGGCGGTGATCGACAGCGGCGGGCCGGTGCATGCCACGCTCGAACTTGCCGCCGGCACCGCGGCGCGGCTGGATATCCGCGTCGGCGACCAGGTGCTGCAGCGGGTGTTCGGCAACGCCCCCTGAGGCGGCGAGCGCGGCGACCGGCGCGGCCTTGATGAAGCGTACTGATTTGACGACGGAATGGAAATGCCAGAAACGTCACGAAAATTGCGCGGCATCCCGGCGGCATGGGCAAGGCGCGGGGGCGCTTGCCTTCGCGGCGGCGCGCCCATAGCTTGCGGCCGGGTTCGGGGCGTGGCGCAGCCTGGTAGCGCGCGTGTTTTGGGTACACGAGGCCGCCGGTTCGAGTCCGGCCGCCCCGACCATCTGGTGTGGAGAGCGGCATGGCAGTGCGGGCACGTATTTTCCGGCAACCGAAGACGGCGATGCAGTCCGGCCAGGCCGGAACGCATGAATGGGTGCTTGAATTCCCGCCCGCCGAGCCGAGCCGGGCGGATGCGCTGATGGGGTGGATCGGCAGCGCCGATACGCGGGCGCAGGTGCGGCTGAAATTCGCCACGCGCGACGAAGCACTCGCCTATGCGGCGCGCGAGGGGCTTGCCTGCGACGTGGAATTGCCGCGCGAGCGGGCGATGAGGCCGAAAGCCTATGCCGATAATTTCCGCTTCGGCCGGTCCGAGAACTGGACGCATTAGGCCGATATCGGCTCAACTGGCGTTGCCGAATGGCACCGGTCGGGCATGGTCCGGCCGGATTCCGGCGCCCTTAGCTCAGGTGGATAGAGCAACAGCCTTCTAAGCTGTGGGTCCCTGGTTCGAGTCCAGGAGGGCGCGCCATGATCTTGCAACGCTTCCCCGTGTGGCGGGTGGTGTGCGGCCTGTGGCGGGGCGGGGCGCCGTTGGCGTGTCCCATCCTGGCCGGGCAGGATCAGACCATGAAACATAGATTAAAAATTATATAATTCGCTCATAATTCGATACAAACTGCGAGCTCCGCCGGGTCCGGCGCGCCGGCCGGCTCGCATTTTTGTGAGTCGGTGAATGCCTCTCAGGCAGTGGTAGAATTGCCCGGAATTTGTGGGTGTTACGGCGCATTCCGAAACCACAATGGAAAATTCCTTGGCAATCGTCATCGTTGCGTCAACGAAAATCCCTTTACAGTCTGGTTTCTTTGCGTTTCCATAAGAAATCGTTAAGGCCACGATGTCACGAGTGGTTGATTTCCGGGAAGAAAGGTGGATCCAAAATTTGCCGATTTGCCACGGAACACGGGAATCGATTCTGATTTTTGGCGCAAGTTTCTAGCGGCGAAACGAGCGGGCGAGGGTGCGGCCAGGCCGACCGGCGCTTCTCCTCTCGCTCACCTGGGGTCTTGAAGATGCGTTTGCTCCTCATTGCTGACGACCCGGCGCAGTCGGCGAGCCTGACCAGACTGTTCAACCACAGCGGTTTCATCACCGATTCCGTGGCCACTGCGGAGGACGCCATCGCGGCCCTGCGCCTCGCGCCCTATGACGCCATCATCCTCGATGTCGCCACCTATGATCCCTGCCACAGCGAGGTGCTGCGGCTGATCCGTCTGAGGGACGCGCAGCGGCGCGTGCTGGTGCTGTCGGACAACAGCACAGCACAGGTGCATATCGATGCACTGAACCGCGGCGCGGATGATTTCCTCGTCAAGCCGTTCACCGCCGAGGAGCTGCTGGCGCGGCTTCGCGCCCTGCTGCGCCGGCCCAGCCAGGTCGTCGATCCGGTGATGCGCGCGGGCAACATCGCGCTCGATACGGCGGTCGGCGCCGTGCATGTGGATGGCGTGGCGGTGCGGCTGACGCGGCGCGAATTCGCCATTCTGGAAGTGCTGGTTCGCAACAAGGACGGGCTGGTGGCGCGCGAGCGGCTTGAGCACGCGGTGTTTTCCTTCGATGCCACGGTGACACCGAACGCGCTCGAGGTGGCGATCTCGCGGCTGCGCCGCAGCCTCGCGCTGCATGACGCCACGCTCACCGTCGTCGCCCAGCGCGGCAGCGGCTACACGCTGGCGCCGCGCCAGGTCACCCGGCCCGGCGCGGGCGCGAAAAACATCATCCTGCTGCCGCGCGCGCCGGCGGCGGGCGGTGCCGCGCCGAAGCTGGGGGCGCGGCCGGTCAACGGCGAAATCAACGGCACGCATGGCCGGCTTCGGCGGTCGGGGATCGAGAAGCGGCCGTAGGCGCGCGAGGGGGCTGGGCGCAACGGGAGGGGGTGATGGCGATAACCTACACCTGGAAGCCGGTCGGTGGCGGGCAGAACTGGACCACGGCCGCCAACTGGTCGCCCGTCGGCATCCCGGGCAGCCTGGATACGGCGGTCGTCGTGCTGACCGGCACGCTGCTGGGTGACAATCAGAGCGTCGGCACGCTGTTTCTGTCGGGCGGCACGCTCGGCCAGCTCAGTGACGTGCTGACGGCCGGCACGGCCGAGCTGCTCGGCGGCACCGACATCGTGGGCGCGCTGGATGCCACCACGGCGGATTTCGTCGCCACCACCACCATCGACGGGCTGGTGGCCGCGACCGGCGCGGTGACCGTGGGCGGCA
>JAGXAV010000091.1 GCA_018971455.1 Rhodospirillales bacterium | reverse complement strand
CGCTGAAGCCGGCCACCCGCAACGCGGTGACGGCTGCGACCAAACTGAGCGGCGACGTCACGGTCCTGGTGGCGGGTCAAGGCGCCCAGGCCGTCGCCGACGCGGCCGCCAAGGTTGCCGGCGTCACCAAGGTCCTGCTGGCCGAGGCGCCCGAGCTGGCCCACGGCCTGCCCGAGAACGTGGCGCCGCTGATCGCCGACCTCGGCTCCTCCTACGAATACCTGATGGCCGCCGCGACCTCGTTCGGCAAAAGCACGATGCCGCGCGTGGCTGCCCTGCTGGACGTTCAGCAGGTCAGCGAGATCATGAGCGTCGAAGGTCCCGATACCTTCACGCGGCCAATCTATGCCGGCAACGCCATCGCCACCGTCCAGACCTCGGACAAGGTGAAGGTCCTGACCGTCCGCGGCACCGCCTTCGATGCGGCCCCGGTGGAGGGCGGCTCCGCGTCTGTCGAAAAAATCTCGTCCAAGGGCGATGCCGGCCTGTCGAAATTCGTCGGACAGGAACTGTCCAAGTCCGAACGGCCCGAGCTGACCTCGGCTCGGCGTGTCATCTCCGGCGGCCGCGGCATGCAGAACGGCGAGAACTTCAAGCTGCTCGATCCCATCGCCGACAAGCTGGGGGCGGCCGTCGGCGCCTCGCGCGCGGCCGTCGATGCCGGCTTCGTGCCCAACGACTACCAGGTCGGCCAGACCGGCAAGATCGTCGCGCCGCAGCTCTATGTCGCGGTGGGCATCTCGGGCGCGATCCAGCACCTGGCCGGCATGAAGGACAGCAAGGTCATCGTCGCCATCAACAAGGACGAGGAAGCGCCGATCTTCCAGGTCGCCGATTACGGCCTGGTGGCCGACCTCTTCACCGCCCTGCCCGAGCTCGCCGCCGAGCTGGAGCGCGGCTGATGAACGTGCAAACCCCGGCAACCCAGGTGGTGACGCCCGACGCCGAGCAGGCCGCCCCCGCGATTGCCGCCATCGGCGTCGTCGGCGCCGGCCAGATGGGCAACGGCATCGCCCATGTCTGCGCCCTCGCCGGCCTGCCCGTCGTGCTGCTCGACGTGAAGGCGGACGCGCTGGAGCGCGCCATGACCGCCATGGGCCGCAACATGGACCGCCAGATCGCCCGCGGCCTGATCGGCCCGGAAGACAAGGCCGCCGCCCTGTCGCGCATCACCACCGGCACCGACTACGCCGCCTTCGCCGATGTCGATCTGGTGATCGAGGCGGCGACGGAGAAGGAGGAGGTCAAGCGCGCCATCTACAAGACGCTGACGCCCTTCCTCAAACCCTCCTGCATGCTGGCCTCGAACACCTCCTCGATTTCCATCACCCGGCTCGGCGCCAGCACCGACCGGCCGGAGAAATTCATCGGCATCCACTTCATGAACCCGGTGCCGGTGATGAAGCTGATCGAGGTGATCCGCGGCATCGCCACGGATGAGCCGACCTTCCAGGCCACCCAGGCGCTCGCCGCCCGGCTGCACAAGACGACGGCTGTCTCGGAGGATTTCCCGGCCTTCATCGTCAACCGCATCCTGGTGCCGATGATCAACGAGGCGGTCTATGCGCTCTACGAGGGCGTCGGCTCCGTCTCCTCCATCGACGCCGCCATGAAACTCGGCGCCAACCACCCGATGGGCCCGCTGGAACTGGCCGATTTCATCGGGCTGGACACCTGCCTGTCGATCATGCAGGTGCTGTACGAGGGATTGTCGGACAGCAAATACCGCCCCTGCCCCCTGCTGGTGAAATACGTCGAGGCCGGCTGGGTCGGCCGCAAGAGCGGCCGCGGCTTCTACGATTACTCGCAGACGCCGCCGCGCCCGACGAGGTAGGAATAGCGTCTACCGAGCCTGTCCGCCGGGAATCAGGATGAGGCAATTATCAGAAGCATTGGAGGCATGAGGCAGTCGAATCAAGGCGGCCTCATGCCCCACCCCGGCGAGATACTCCTCCCATGCAGCAATATCGCCGTTTGCCACATCCTCGATGACATAAAGGCCATTGCTATGAACATGCGCATAGGCGCCGTCGAGCAATGTGCGATTTGCGGCGAACGTATGCAGGCCGTCATCGATGATCAAATCGAACTTGCGGTCTCCGATCATATCGAACAATGAGCGCACGGCATCGGGCCTGGTCTGATCGACCCAGTACGTTTCGATGCCTTCTTCTTGAAACAGGATGCGCACATCCACGTCGGCACCAATGACCGTCGCCTGAGGGAAAAGTTCCTTCCACGCGCGTAGCGAAGCGCCTGGCACGCCGGTTACGCCCATTGTCGATGGCACATCCAGATTATTGGTCCCGATGCCAATCTCAAGGATAGATCGCGCGCAGCCAACAATCGGCGGCAGCAGGAAATTGTAGAGATATCCGTAATTGTGCCAGCCCATCGCCTTGTCGCTGCCATGGTAAAAGAAAGTGCGACAGAACAGCGTTGGATTGTTGGCAAAGTAAGGCTGCGTGACCAGCGCGGCCCGAAGCTGAGCTTGCAGGCGCGGCTGATTGCCGTAGACACGTAGGCAAGATGCCTCGAGCGCATCCGCTCGCGTGAACTCGTCAGCACTGATGATCGACGGCCCGGTGTTTGCCACCAGCACGTTGCCGTGCTTTGGCGCAGCGCCATACCATGATTGCTGAGATCGCCACTGCATGTGGGAGGTATTAGCGGGAATCATCACCGCCCTTGCCGAAGGCGGCAAAAACAGCATCGTGCAAGCTGTCAGCCCGAACCCGGCAAAAATATGCAGTTCGTCGAGTGCGCCCGCCGTTCGACCGAGCAGGGCAAACGATGGATCGAAAGCGCCTGGATGGTTCATAACGGCGAGGAACATTGCCGTTAGCTCCGACGCCGGCGGACAAGCAAAGAAGCTCGATTGGAAAAAAACGCCGTCACTGACGACAAACCCGTAATCTGCCACGCGAATGAGGTCGAATGTCGGCTCGTCATAGACGATGCCGAGATCGCTGTAGATGCCCCCAAAACGATGCAGAATAACGAATTTCAGCATATCGGCCGCAAGCACGAATTTGCGGTCGGCCATCAGGCGGGTGATGCTCGCCAGGAGCGGATCGCCGGCAAACACAGCGGGGCTCATGAGGTAGATATTCCGGCATGCGTGTGCCGCAGCTTTCTGGTGAATATGAGCGGCAACCGCCGGGCTGTTCGTCCAGAAAAAATGCCCCGCGTCGCTCGGCAGCGCTTTGCAGGCCCTCAGGTAATTGTCCAGATAGTCATCGGGCGGGAGAGAGGGCTCCTCGTTTCCCGTGAGCCAGATGCGGTGCGTGTAGGGCGGAATCTCGGCCAAAGTCTGGGGGCTGCGCCGCGAGGCAATGATGGACGCCTCGAAATTCGTCTGCAGGCCGCGCACAAAATCTCCGAACGCGCTGGCCGGCAAGCCGAGCGTCGCGCAGAATTTTTGCATGAACGGGTGCGGCGCGCTCTGATTGGCGAGCAGCGCGTTGACACTCTCGTTAAGCTCCACCCAGAGAGCATGCAGCGTCCGTCGGGTTTGATGCATACGGCCTAGCTTTCATTTATATCATCATGGAACCGTGCCACGAATAAGCGTGTCTCGGTATGATCTCTTTAGCATGCCGCACACATACGAGGGCATCCCGAGCCTAGGCAATCATGGCCGAGCAGGAGGAGTTGCATCTTGAGTCTT
Source organism: Rhodospirillales bacterium (assembly GCA_018971455.1). GTDB lineage: Bacteria > Pseudomonadota > Alphaproteobacteria > Acetobacterales > Acetobacteraceae > REEB85. Next base: position 3,782 of record JAGXAV010000091.1, on the reverse strand, counting down.
GCGATCGATTTTTCTGTGGGCGGGAACAGCCAATTTTTTATTGGGGCGGGGTGGAGTTCAGTTCCAGAGTCAGGCTTTACCTGGACGAATGGAACATACTCGATTTTGAGGCTGCCGTTGTCCGCTTGGCGTTTTGGTCATCACTGCTCAATAGTGATAATGCCTTACACGCGAGAGGGAGTCATCTCCTCACAGCAGGTCATTGTATCGGCGATGGGTTTTGAGCTTCTTCGTAAATCCGTCGACACGTGGACCAAGCTCGAATTTGATATTCCACCCGAACTGACGAATGGGATCGACTTGCTCGATCTACAAATCGACTGTCCTGGCGCAACTGCACCGATCACGCTGGGAAATAGCACCGACACTCGAAACCTAGGTGTTGCGGTCAGCAATCTGCTTCTAGAAGAATCGGAGATACAGACGCAAACGACCCTCGGCGGAATTCACACCGTAATTGAGGGAGATAAAGCAATTGAAAATCCAAAAGTTGCCGTCGTTTGTATGACATACAACGAGCCGGAATACCTTCCTATTTGGCTAAATCATTACAAAAAACAAGTTGGGATTAATAATTGTTTTGTAATAGACCATGGAAGCACGGACGGAACCACATCGAATCTCCATGGGTGTAGCGTTTTGCATCTCCCAAGAACTCCGTATCACCCAGGCACTCAATCTCATTTCAATTCTGAATTCTGCTCATCCTTATTGAGTTTTTATGATTACGTTTTATACACGGACGTCGATGAATTTGTTGTTCCAGATCCAAATATCGCAAAAAATCTAATCGATTATTGCAGGAGACCGCTTCCGCCGGTATTGACGATGATTGGCCTAAACGTCGTTCATTTACCTGATGAAGAACCAGATCTCGATATCGCTATGCCGATCTTGAAGCAGCGGCGCTTTGTTCGCTTTTCATCGTCGATGTGCAAGGCAACTCTGATCAGGCAACCCGTAACATGGGCGCCCGGATCTCACTCAGCTAACAGCAGAACCATCTTTGATCATCTGTACCTGTTCCACCTAAAATGGTTTGATCGAAGCTATGGGCTAAAGCGATTGCAGCGAACGCGAGAGATGCCTTGGGCATTGTCTTATTTTTCTTCTCCCTCCCGCGCCCAAGATGACGAAATGATTCAGACGTTCGATTCACTTGCCCGGCTGCCACGCGCGACCGGCATCGACTTTGATCCTCGCGAACCCCCGGTCTCGGACCTGCTCGACCAAGTGCTCAGCTCTCGGGTCGGTCTAGAACGGCACGCATTGAAAATATCTCTGGATATATGGGGTGAAAAATTGTGGGAGGTGCCACAGCGTTTCGCCGAACTTCTCTAATTTATAACGGCTCCAAAGCGGGGCGGAGTTCGCTGATCTTCGCAGTCGCCGGCAAAAAACCGTTGGAGCGCTGCAAAGCAAGAATGGGGGTGCACCTCTATGGGCGTTGATCTATACGTCTTCAACTTCCTGCTAGCCTTCGCCGAAGCAAATCTCGGCGACGCACTGTGCCTCGGCCGCCAGGGTCTTCATATAAGCCAGCAGAACGGCCAATGGGACGCCGCCCAAGCGATCCTGGAGCGCCATGACCCGGGGCGCGCGCTGGGCACGCTGGTCAGCCAGGATGGCTTCGCGGAAACATTTCTCCGCTACATCGGCTGCCGGACGGTCCTCTCGATGGATTACTCCCCGTTCGAGGGGGCCGAGATCATCTACGATCTCAACAAACCTGTGCCGAAGGGTTTGTGGGGCCGGTTTGACGTCATCATTGACAGCGGGACGCTGGAACACATCTTTAACCTGCCGATTGCCTTTCAGAGCATCAAGCGAATGCTACGACCGGGCGGATTGTTCCTCAGCATTAATGCCGCCAACAACCAGTTGGGGCATGGCTTCTATCAATTCAGCCCGGAACTTTTCTGGCGGGTCTTTGCTCCGGAAACTGGTTTTGCCATTGAGAAGATGCAGCTTGTGCCGATGTCGGGAAGCCCGGCACCGATCAATTTGCATGATCCAGCCGGCCATCGGCAGCAGATGGAGCCGAATCAAACGGCCACCTACATCATGGCCGCGGCACGCCGGGTCGGGACCGCTTTGGTCGAGCCGACTGGATATTACCAAAGCGACTACGCGGCTGGGTGGAAAGCCCACCAGGCATAATCCGCCCTACCCCTTGCCCGACTTCAGCGGCAGATCCCGCATCCGCGCGCACGCCACCAGCGCCAGTGCGGCCAGCGCCGCGCACACCGCAAACGCCAGGTGGAACCCGCTCGCCAGCGCCGCCTGCGCCTTGGCCTGCGTCGCCGCGTCCAGCGCGCCCAGCCCGCCCTGCGGGCCGCGCAGCGCGCCGAGGTCGATCCGCCGCGTCACCCCCGCCTCGGCCAGGCGCGCGCTGAACCGCCCGGCCAGCAACGCGCCAACCAGCGTGCTGCCGAACGCGCCGCCCATCGAGCGCAGGAACAAGAGCGCCCCGGTCGCCGAGCCCACATCCCGCCGCTCGGCCGCGTTCTGCACGATCATCAGGCTCGCCGGCATGCACACCCCGATGCCGAACCCCACCACCGCCATGTAGAGCACCGACGCCACACCCCCGGTGCCCGGCCCCATCGTCGCCAGCAGCGCGAACCCCGCCGTCGCCGCCACCAGCCCGGACAGCACGATCACCTTCGCCCGCCCCAGCCGGCGCGCCAGTTGTCCCGCCGTGTAGGCGCCCAGCACGTTGGAGCCGAGGAACGGCACGATCAGCGTGCCCGAGGCCGAGGCATCCGCCCCCCCGATCAGCTGGAAGAACAGCGGCAGCAGGAACGTCGCCCCGAACATGCCGCCGGCCGCGAGAAAGGCGATCACCACGCCGAGCGAGAACACCTGGTTGGTGAACAGCCGCGGCGGCAGCAGCGGCTCGCCCGCCATCCGCTCCTGCACCACCAGCGCCCCCAGCAGCCCGACCGAGAGCGCCCCCAGCCCCAGGATCGGCGCCGAGCCCCACGGATAAGTGTTGCCGCCCCAGCTCATCAGCAGCAGGCTCGCGGTGATGAAGCCGGTCAGCAGCGCCGCCCCGGCATAGTCGATGCGCGTGACACCCCGGCGCACCCGCAGCAGCTTCAGCGCCCGGTTGCTGAGGTAGAAGGCCGCCGCCCCGATCGGCAGGTTGATCCAGAAGATCCAGTGCCAGGAGAGATGGTCCGTCACCCAGCCGCCCAGGATCGGCCCGAAAATGCTCGCTACCCCCCAGGTGCCGGCCATGTAGCCCTGGTAGCGCCCACGCTCGCGCGGGGCCACCACATCGGCGATCGCCGCCTGCGCCATCGCCATCAGCCCGGCGCCCCCCAGCCCCTGCAGGGCGCGGAAGGCGATCAGCTGGAACAGCGTCTGCGACAGCGCGCACAGCGCCGAGGCGATCACGAACACCACGATCGCCGGCAGCAGCAGCGCCCGCCGGCCGTAAATGTCGGACAGCTTGCCGTAGATCGGCATCGCCGAGGTCGAGGTGATCAGATAGGCGGAGATGATCCACGACAGATGGTCGAACCCGTTGAGGTCGGCCGCGATCGCCGGCACCGCCGGCACCACCACCGTCTGGTCGATCGCCGCCAGCAGGATGCACAGCAGAATGCCAGTCAGCACCGAGACGATCTGCTGGTGCGTGAAGGCCGGCATCGCCCCCGCATCGGCGCTGGCATCGGCATGGTCGATCGGTACGGCGGGCGCTTCCATGGGGTGTCCGGCGGATTTGGGTCAGCAATGCTGCACTGCACGATGCGCCCGCGGCCGCTCTGCCGCGA
>JAGXAV010000090.1 GCA_018971455.1 Rhodospirillales bacterium | reverse complement strand
CCCGGCACCACGCCTTCTTCCACCGCCGCACGCGTGGCGTGCAGGGCGTCCTCGACGCGCGCCTTCTTTTCCTTCATCTCGATCTCGGTGGCGGCACCGACCTTGATCACGGCGACACCGCCGGAGAGCTTGGCAACGCGCTCCTGCAGCTTCTCCTTGTCGTAGTCGGAGGTCGCTTCCTCGATCTGCTGACGGATGCTCTCGACGCGGGCCTTGATGTCGCCCGCCTTGCCGGCGCCGTCGATGATCGTGGTGTTTTCCTTCTCGACGACGATCTTCTTGGCTTCGCCGAGGTCGTTGAGCGTCGCCTTCTCGAGCGACAGGCCGACCTCGTCGGAGATCACGGTGCCGCCGGTCAGGATCGCGATGTCCTGCAGCATGGCCTTGCGGCGATCACCGAAGCCCGGCGCCTTCACGGCCGCGACCTTGAGGCCGCCGCGCAGCTTGTTGACCACCAGGGTGGCCAGCGCCTCGCCCTCGATGTCCTCGGCGATGATCAGCAGCGGCCGGCCCGACTGCACCACGGTCTCGAGCAGCGGCAGCATCGGCTGCAGGCCCGAGAGCTTCTTCTCGTGGATCAGGATGTAGGGCTGGTCGAGATCGGCGACCATCTTCTCGGCGTTGGTGATGAAATACGGCGAGACATAGCCGCGGTCGAACTGCATGCCCTCGACGACGTCGAGCTCGGTCTGGATGCCCTTGGCTTCCTCAACCGTGATGACGCCCTCGTTGCCGACTTTCTGCATCGCCTCGGCGATCATCTTGCCGATCTCGACTTCGCCGTTGGACGAAATCGTGCCGACCTGGGCGGTCTCGGCCTGGGTGGTGATCTTCTTGGAGCGCTTCTTGAGCTCCTCGACCACCGCGGTCACGGCCTTGTCCACACCGCGCTTGAGGTCCATCGGGTTCATGCCGGCGGCAACACCCTTGGCGCCCTCGCGGACGATCGACTGCGCCAGAACGGTCGCGGTCGTCGTGCCGTCACCGGCGATGTCGTTGGTCTTGCTGGCGACTTCGCGCACCATCTGCGCGCCCATGTTCTCGAACTTGTCGGTCAGTTCGATTTCCTTGGCGACGGTCACGCCGTCCTTGGTGATGCGCGGAGCGCCGAAGCTCTTGTCGATCACCACGTTGCGACCCTTGGGGCCCAGCGTCACCTTCACCGCATCGGCGAGAATATCGACGCCGCGCAGCATGCGTGCGCGCGCGTCACCACCGAAACGAACGTCCTTGGCAGCCATGATGTGTCTCTTCCTTGATTGAATAGGGAGCTAGCGACCGAAGGCGGAAATCAGGCGGCTTTCTTCTTGGTTGCCGGGCTGCCCTCGATGATGCCCATGATGTCGGACTCCTTCATGATGAGGAGTTCCTCGCCATCGAGCTTGACCTCGGTGCCGGACCACTTGCCGAACAGCACGCGGTCGCCCGCCTTGACGTCGAGGGCCACGATCTGGCCCTGCTCGTTGCGCGCGCCGGCACCGACGGCGATCACCTCGCCTTCCATCGGCTTCTCGGCGGCGGTGTCGGGGATGATGATGCCGCCCGCGGTCTTTTCCTCGGCCTTCAGCCGACGGACCACGACCCGGTCATGCAGGGGACGGAACTTCATTCGGATCGCTCCTGACAATGCGTGAGGGCCGGCCGGAACGGCAACGGCCCTGGGTTGTTAGCACTCCCCACCGGGGAGTGCCAGCGATGTAGGCCCACGCTCCGGGCGAGTCAAGAGTTCGGCAGCACTCTCGGTCATTGAGTGCCAATCTATTGATTCATCTGCGTTTTTTGCTTGCGCCGCGCGGGGGGAGTCATGGCAGTCTGATGGCAGCCGCGCGGCAGTCGCGGACCGGGATGACGGCAGCCAACGGCGTGAAAGGACAGTCTCACCAGCAGAGGGCACCATGCCGAGCGCCACCGACCGTCACAGCGAGATGCAGCGCCAGCTCGAGGGCTATCGCCTGACCACGGCGGAGATCCTCTACCATCTGCCGGACCACCCGGCGATGCTGCAGAGCTTCATCTGGCAGGAGCTCGACCTCGCCCCCCGCTACCCGGTGCTGCGCAAATTCCTCGGTTTCTGGACGCGCGAGATCGAAGGCCGGCTACACTCCGTCCGGGTGGCCAGCGTCGGGCTGATCAGCCCCGGCGAGTGGCGCCACACGGCGCACCTGATGCATCTTCAATAGAAGGCGCCCCCACCGGCGAGGAACCCGCCGGCGCGGCTGGCCGGTCAGCAGCCGGGCTTGGCCATCTTCAGCTCGGTGAGCGCCCCGGTCATGACGAAATCGCCGAAATTCATGCGCAGATCGTCCGCCACCCCGTTCGCCCAGTAGCGCATGCCGACCTCGTAATCCGGCTCCATCGTCGCCGGCGCCCGGTCGAAGAAGGCGATATGGACCCGGTCCGACGGCAGGCCGGCCAGCGCCGGCCACTTGCCCGGCATCGGCGGGTTGACCGCGGTCACCGTGACCGCGCTGTCCTGCGCCCCGTTATCGGCGGTGCCATCGAAGAGCGGGATGGCGAGGAACTTCTTGCCGGCCTGGGCGCCGGCCAGGATGGCCGCGGTATGGGTCATCGGAAACAGCGTCCCCGGCGGCAGGGCCGCGGTGCGCGGCTTCGGCAGGGTGTAGCGCACTTCGCCGGGCCCGCCCGGCCGGGTCAGGCTCGCGCTGCCGGCGATGTCGCTGGTGACGTCCTGGTCGGTGGTCTGGCGCATGTGGAAGCGCAGATGCAGCCCGTCCTTGCTCTCCCAGGTCGAATAATCGGAGCGCATGCGGACGTCCTGCCCGTCGCGGTTGGTCAGCGTCATCGCCAGGAGCTGGCGCGTCGCCCAGCCGTCGCAGGCGTCGATCACCTCATAGGCCATGGTGCCGCTGGCCGCGATCACGTCGCCGCGCGCGGAGTCCAGGCTCAGCGTGTAGAGCGCGTGATGCGCCGCGAGGTCATGGGTCGGCACCGGGGGCGCGGCGCGGCCCGGCGGCCCTGGCCAGGCGGCGACCAGCAGGACGAAGAGGGCGAGGGCGGCCAGACGACGCATGCGGCGATCTTTCCTGCTTCACGTCGTAAATAGGAGCGCCGCCGCATCCGCGCCAGCCTCCGCATCTGCGCGGGCCTTGGCCGCGGGGGTTACTCCGGGGTGCGTCACCCTATGGCTCATCGCCCAGCCGATCGGGCGCCTCGCCGGCCGGCATGCTGTGCTCCAGCACCGTGTAGCCGATGGTCGAGACATGGGAATTGATGCGCTTGAGGTCGCGCAGCAGCGCCAGATGCAGCGCGCTGCTCTCCAGCGCGTCCGGCCGGTCCGGGGCGAGGCGGTCCAGATGCTCGCGCGTGGCGCTGCGTTCCAGCTCGCTCAGCCGGCGCTTGGCATCCAGCAATTCGCGCGCGCCGCGCGGATCCTCGGCCATCAGCGTGGACAGCGCCAGGCGCAGATCGGCGAGCACGCGGGCATGGAAATCGGCCAGATCGGCGCGATCCTCCGGCGTGAAGACGATGGCGTGCTTGACCTTGCGCCGCGCATGTTCGGCGAGGCCGCGCTCCACGATGTCGGCGGCATGGCCCAGATTGACCGCGAAATCGAGAATCTCGCGCAGGCGCGCGGCGTCCCGCGCCGTCATGTCCTCCGTGGCGACGCGGGTCAGGTAGGATTTCAGCGCGTCCTGCAGCCGGTCCAGTCCGCGCGCCAGGCGCACCGCCTCATCGGTGGGCGCGCGGGCATTGGCGTCGATGCCCTCGAGCAGGCGCCGCAGCATGGTCTCCACCATGTCGCCCATGCGCAACGTCTCGCGCGCGGCGTGGGAAAGCGCGAGATAGGGTGATTCCACCGCCGCCGCGTCGAGATAGAGCGGCCGCGCCGGGTCGTCGGGCGGGGCGGCGTCGGGCAGCAGCCGGGTCAGCAGCCGCGCCGCCGGATCGAGCAGACCGACCAGCCCGATGGCGAGGGCCAGGTTGAAGCCGATGTGGAAATCCACCGCCTGGGCGCCCGGATAGGGGGTGAGATCGTCGAGCAGGCCGGCAATCGGGCGCAGGAAGGGCAGCGCGATCAGGCACCCCAGGGCGCGGAAGGCGAGATTGCCGACCGGCAGCCGCCGCGCCGCCGGATCGGGGCCGGCGGCGGCCAGCACCGGCGGAATGGTGGAGCCGATATTGGCGCCAAGCACCAGGGCCAGGGCCGCCACCGGGGTGATGGCGCCGACGGCGGCCAGTGGCACGATCATCAGCATCACCGCCACGCTGGAATGCGCGGCGAAGGTCAGCAGCGCGGCCAGGGCCACGTCCAGCAGCGGCTCGGAGGTCAGCGATTCGAGTACGGCGCGCAGCACCGGCGCGGCCTCCGCCGGCTGCATCGTCTCCACCAGCAGGTGCAGCGCCAGCAGCATCAGCCCGAGCCCCATGCCGACCCGGCCGATATTCTGCACCCGCCCCTTGCCGCCGCGCTTGAAGGCGACATAGCCGGCGGTCAGCAGCACCGGCGAGACCCAGGAGATGTCGAAGGTCAGCAGCTTGACGATCAGCGCGGTGCCGATATTGGCCCCCAGCATCACCGCCAGCGCCGGCACCAGGGCGACCAGGCCGCCGGCGGCAAAGGAGGTCACCATCAAGGCGGTGGCCGTACTGCTCTGCAACAGCGCGGTGACGACGAGGCCGCCCAGCATGGCGGCGAAACGATTGGACAATCCGCGCCCGAGCACGCGGCGCAGGTCCGAGCCGAAGGCGCGCACGATGCCGGTCTGCACCATGCGCGCGCCCCACAGGAGCAGCACGACATGGCCGATCAGCTCGACGATCAGGCGGGTGCCCGACATTCCCTGCCCCCCAACCCGGGCAGCATCCGTCGCGGGGTGAGGCGGCGCAAGCCGGCGCCGCGGGATCAGCCCGGCTTGACGACCGGCGGCAGGTCGAGCTTCAGCGAAAGCTCCTTCAGCCGCGCCGGCGGCACCTCGGCCGGCGCCCCCATCATCAGATCCTCGCCCTGCTGGTTGAGCGGGAAGAGAATGACCTCGCGGATATTGGGCTCATCGGCGAGCAGCATGACGATGCGGTCGATGCCCGGCGCCGAACCGCCATGCGGGGGGGCGCCGTAGCGGAAGGCGTTGAGCATGCCGCCGAAGCGCGCCTCCACCTCCGAGGCCGGGTAGCCGGCGATCTCGAAGGCGCGGATCATCACGTCGGGGCGATGGTTGCGGATGGCGCCGGAGGACAGCTCGATGCCGTTGCAGACGATGTCGTACTGGAACGCCTTGATGGTGAGCGGGTCCTGGGTGTTCAGCGCCTCCAGCCCGCCTTGCGGCATGCTGAACGGGTTGTGGCTGAAATCCACCTGGCCGGTTTCCTCGTTGAGCTCGTACATCGGAAAATCGGTGATCCAGCAGAAGCGGAAATCGCCCTCGGCGATCAGGCCGAGCTCCTGGCCGAGCCTGGTGCGCACGAGGCCGGAGAATTTCGGCGCCTCGTCCTTCTTGCCGGCGGCGAAGAACACCGCGTCGCCCGCCGTGAGCCCGCAGGCCGCGCGGATCGCCTCGGCACGCTCCGGCTCGAGATTGCGGGCGATCGGGCCCTTCGGGCCTTCCGCGTCGAACGTGATGTAGCCGAGGCCGCCGGCGCCCTGTTCGCGCGCCCATTCGTTGAGCTTGTCGAAGAAGCTGCGCGGATGCGCGCCGGCGCCCGGTGCCGGGATGGCGCGCACGATGCCGCCGGAGGCGGCGACGCGGGCAAACAGGCCGAAGCCGGAGCCGGCGAACTGGGCGGTGACGTCGGTGATGCGCAGCGGGTTGCGCAGGTCGGGCTTGTCGGAGCCGAATTCGAGCAGGGCGGTCTCGTAGGCGATGCGCGGGAAGGGCGGCCGGGTCACGCCGCGGCCGTCGGCGAACGCCTCGAACACCCCGGCGATCACCGGTTCGATGGTGTTGAAGACGTCCTCCTGGGTGACGAAGCTCATTTCGAAATCGAGCTGGTAGAACTCGCCGGGCGAGCGGTCGGCCCGGCTGGCCTCGTCACGAAAGCAGGGGGCGATCTGGAAATAGCGGTCGAGGCCTGCGACCATGGCGAGCTGCTTGAACTGCTGGGGGGCCTGCGGCAGGGCATAGAACTTGCCGGGATGGTTGCGCGAGGGCACCAGGAAGTCGCGCGCGCCCTCGGGGCTGGAGGCGGTGAGAATCGGGGTCTGGAACTCGGTGAAGCCGCTCTCGATCATGCGCCGCCGGATCGAGGCGATGACGCCCGCGCGCAGTTTGATGTTGCGCTGCATCTTCTCGCGGCGCAGGTCGATGAAGCGGTATTTCAGGCGGATCTCGTCGGGAAACTTCTCCTCGCCCGCGACCTGCATCGGCAGTACGTCGGCCGCCGACTGCACCACCAGCTCGGCCGCCCGCAGCTCGATCTCGCCGGTCGGCAGGCGCGGGTTGACCGTGCCGGCCTCGCGGCCCACCACGGCGCCGGTAATGGTGACCACGCTCTCCGGGCGCAGCCGGTCGGCGACGGCGAAGGCCTGGCTGCCGGCGGCGAAGACGCATTGGGTGAGGCCGTAATGGTCGCGCAGGTCGATGAACAGCAGCCCGCCGTGATCGCGCTTGCTGTGGACCCAGCCCGACAGCCGGGCGGTCTGGCCGGCATCGCTGGCGCGCAGCTGGCCGCAGGTATGGGTGCGATAGGCGTGCATGGGCAGGTTTCCGCTGGCAAAGGCGCGGCAGACAAGCCCCCGCCCCCCGCGAAGTCAAGCGGATGCGCCCGCCGGGGCGCCCGGTGGGCAGGGCAGCCTCCCGGCGGGACGGCTTCGCAAGCCGGGTGGGGGCATGTAGGGTGGCCGCATGCCGAAGCCCAACCGGGCGGAGTTCCCGCCCCCCGTCCTGATCACCACCACCGCCGAGCTCGAGGACCTCTGCTCTCGCCTGCGCCGCGAGCAGTTCGTCACGGTGGACACCGAATTCATGCGCGAGCGCACCTACTGGCCCGAGCTCTGCGTGGTCCAACTGGCCAGCGACACCGATGTGGCCGTGGTCGATGCACTGGCCCCGGGGATCGACCTCGCGCCGCTCGGCGCGCTGCTCGCCGACCCGGCCGTGGTGAAGGTGTTCCACGCCTGCCGCCAGGACATCGAAATCTTCGTCCAGCTCTTCGGCGACGTGCCGCGCCCGCTCTTCGACACCCAGGTGGCCGCCATGGTGGCCGGATTCGGCGACCAGGTGGGCTATGACGCGCTGGTCGCGGCGCTGGCCGGCGGCAGCATCGACAAGGCCCACCGCTTCAGCGACTGGGCGGCCCGCCCGCTCAGCCCCGCCCAGATCACCTACGCCGCCGCCGACGTGACCCATCTGCGCCCGGTCTATGAGACCCTGCGCGCCCGGCTGGAGCGCGAGGGGCGGCTCGCCTGGGTGGCCGAGGAGATGGCGGTGCTGGCCGAGCCCGCCACCTACCGGCCCGATCCCGTCCAGCTCTGGGAACGCCTCAAGCCGCGCACCTCCAA
>JAGXAV010000089.1 GCA_018971455.1 Rhodospirillales bacterium | reverse complement strand
GCCTTCACCCTGCTCGGCGCGGTGCGGCTGCTGGGCGAGGATGCGGGCTGGCGGCGGGGGCTGGCGGCCTACACGGTCGGGGCCGTGCTGCTGTTGTGGAGCCATGCCACCGCGGCGATCATTCTCGCCGCCCTCGGGCTGTGCGTGCTGGCAAGCCTGATCCTCGGCCGGCGCGAGCGCGTCTGGCCGTTCATCGGCGCGAGCCTGCTGGCCTGCCTGCTGGCGGCCCCGGTGGCGGCCGGCATGGCGATGCAGCTGGGCTCGCCGGACATTGCCTGGATGCCACCCTTCGGCGCGACCACCGTGCTGATGGTGTGCCGGGACCTCATCGTCGGGCCGCTCCTTCGCGGCGATCTCGGGCCGTCCCTCTCGGCGGCCTGGCTCGGCCTGGAATTGCTGCTGTCGCTCGGCGGCGTGGTGCTGCTGCTGCTGCTGGCGCCGCGGGCGATGGGCGGGTCGGCCGCGTTTCGCCTGCTGATCGTCTTTCCCCTGTTGTTCCTCGCCCTTGCCGCCCTCATCAGTGTGGCGCGGCCGATCCTGGAGCCGCGCATCGTGTTGTGGATGCAGGTGCCGCTGGCGGTGGCGGCGGCGCTGATCCTGGATGCGCCGGCCATCCGCCCCTGGCTGCGCCACGGCCTGGCCGGCGTGCTGGCTGCGGGCATCGCCATCGGGCTGTGCAACAACGTCTTCCTGCCAAGCCAGCACAAGCCGGACTGGCGCGGATTCGCGCGCGATCATGATCTGACCCGGGACTCGGGCGCCATGGCGGTGGCCGGGCCGCATGCCGGGGTGCTCGGGTTCGCCTTCTACGCGGGCGGCACGGTGCGCCGGCCGGTGGGGCTGTGGATGCCGCGGCCGGAGCCGGCCGGCACCTCCGGCGACCTGGTGGCGCGGGCCGCCCTGCCCTTCCAGACACTGTCCACCGACGCGCTGGTGGCGCGCATCCGCGCCGGGCATGGCGTGGTGCTGGCGCTGGACGATGGCGACCGGCGCTTCGCCGCCGGGCTGATCGCGCGCGTGCCGCCGCGCGCCGAGCGCGCCTATGACGGGCTGCTCGTGCTGCGCTGGTAGAGGCGCAACCGCGGGCGGGACAACAACGACATGAGGCGGCCAAGGTGCATTGCGCGGTGGCGGAGCCGGCGATAGGCTGACGATCCGCCCAACAATCCTGCCCCGGCCCAGGCGATTTTCCTGGGCTGGCGCCTGGACAACAAACCGCATGAGGAAACCCACCATGATCCGCCGCCGCACCATCCTGCAGGGATCTGCCGGATTGCTCGCCATGCCGGCCATCGTCAGCCGCGCCAACGCCGCGTCGAGCTTCGACTGGAAGCAGTTCAAGGGGCAGCATATCGAGGTCAGCCTGACCAAGAACCCGCGCAGCGACGTCTTGCAGAAGCACCAGAAAGAGTTCGAGGCGATGACCGGCATCAGTGTCGGGTCGGAACAGATTCCCGAGCAGCAGCAGCGCCCCAAGGCGGCGCTCGAGATGGCTTCGGGGCACCCGAGCTTCGACGTGCTGATGGTGTCGCTGCATGTCTCCAAGCGCCTGTTCGGCAGCGCGCACTGGCTGGAGGATATGCGCCCCTATCTGGCCAATCCGCAGCTGACGGCGCCGGATTATGATTTTGCCGATATCGGCGCGGGCGCGGTGAAGACGGCGACGCAGGCGGACGGGCGGATGGATTCGCTGCCGCTCAACCCGGATCTGTGGATCATCTTCTGGAACAAGGCGATCTTCAAGGCGGCCGGCCTCGCCTACCCATCCAGCATGGACGAGCTGCTGACCACGGCGCGCCACCTGACCGACAAGAAGACCGGCACGTACGGCTTCGTCGGGCGCGGGCTGAAGAACGCCAACCTGCCGGTGTACACCAGCTGGCTGCTCGGCCAGGACCAGCTGACGGTGACGCCGGATGGCAAGAAGCTGCTGACCGATACGCCGGAGGCGATCTGGGCGGCCGATTTCTATGCCAAGACGATGCGCGAATGCGCCCCGCCGGGCAGCATCGGCTTCAACTGGAACGAGTGCCAGACCAGCTTCGCGCAGGGCAAGATCGGCATGTGGCTCGACGGCGTCGGCTTCTCCGCCCCGCTGATCGACCCGAAGGCGTCCAAGATCGTCCATGATGTCGGCTTCGCCGTGGTGCCGAAGGGCCCGAAGGCGCAGCATTCGGCGAGCTTCGTTGACAGCATGGGCATTCCGGCCTCGAGCAAGAAGAAGGGCGCGGCCTATCTTTACTGCCAGTGGGCGACGAGCAAGAAAATCATGGGCGAGATCCTGCGCACCGGCTCGGGCACGCCGGCGCGGCTCAGCGTCTATACGGACCCGAACGTGGTGAAGGACAACAAGTTCGGCAAGGAATGGCTGCAGGCGGTGATGGACAGCCAGAAGATCTCCGCCCCCGGCCTGCCGGAGATCATTCCCGTGACCGAGTTCCGCGACACCTTCGGCGTGGCGCTGACCAACATGATCAGCGGCGCCGATCCGGCCAAGGAGATGAAGCGGGCGACGGCGGAGTTCCAGCCGATCCTCGACAAGTCCAACGCCGGCTGAGCGGGACGGCCCGGCATGAGTGCGACGACCGCGGCGGCGGTGGGCCTGGCGCGGCGGCGGGCGAATTATGCCCGCCGCTACTGGGTATTTGCCGTTCCGGCCGCGGTCGTCGTGGTCGCGGTGATCATCTTTCCCTGGCTCTTCACCGTGTTCATGTCGCTGCATGAATGGGACCCGTCCCATGGGCTGTCCTGGGTCGGGCTGTCCAACTACGCCACCCTGCTGAGCGATACGCGGTTCGGCTGGGCGGTGCTGCGGACGCTGTATTTCTCGGTGCTGTCGGTGGGCGCGCCGCTGATCCTCGGGGTGGCGGCGGCGGTGTGCTTCAACCAGCGCTTTCCGCTGCGCGGCGTGGCGCGCACCATCTTCATCCTGCCGATGATGGCGACGCCGGTGGCGATCGCGCTGGTGTGGTCGATGATGTTCCATCCCCAGCTCGGCGTGCTGAACTACATCCTGACCTCGCTGGGCCTGCCGCCATCGACCTGGACCTATGCGGCCAACACGGTGATCCCGACGCTGGCGATGGTGGAGACCTGGCAGTGGACGCCGCTGGTGATGCTGATCGTGCTCGGCGGGCTGGCGAGCCTGCCGCAGGACCCCTATGAGGCGGCCCGCATCGACGGGGCGAGCGGCTGGCAGAGCTTTCGCCACATCACCCTGCCGCTGCTGTGGCCGTTCATCATCGTCGCCGCCGTGATCCGCACCATCGACGCGCTGAAATCCTTCGACGTGATCTACGTCATCACCCAGGGCGGGCCCGGCACGGCGAGCGAGACGATGAACATCTTCCTGTACCAGGAGGCCTTCGCCTACTACAAGCTGGGCTATGCCAGCGCGGTGACGCTGGTGTTCTTCGCGCTGATCGTGGTGATCAGCCTGGTTATGCTGAAGCTGCGCCAGCGGGAGAAATGGCAATGAGCGCCGCGGTGACACGCGGGCGGGGCACGCGGCCGGGCCGGCTGCGGCGGCTGGCCGGGCGGGTGGGGCTCTACGCCTCGGTGCTCGTGCTGATCTCGCCGGCGGCCTTCGTGTTCCTGTGGATGCTGTCGCTGGCGTTGAAGAACGAGGTGGACAACATGGCGTTCCCGCCGGTGTTCATCCCGCACGGGCCGACCTTTGCCAATTTCGTCAAGGTCTTCGCCGAGAATGATTTCCTGTCGTACACCATCAACTCCGTGGTGGTGTCCTTCTCGGCCACCGCCGCGGCCCTGGTGATCGGCGTGCCGGCCGGCTACGGCATTGCCAAGGCGAAGGCGATGCGGGCGGCGGCGCTGATCCTGATCGCGCGCATCACGCCGGGCCTGTCCTTCATCATCCCGCTCTTCCTGATGTTCCAGTGGTTCGGCATGCTGGGCACGCTGACGCCGCTCGTCATCACCCATCTGGTGATCACGGTGCCTCTGGTGGTGTGGATCATGATCGGCTTCTTCGAGGGGCTGCCGGGCGAGCTCGAGGAGGCGGCGCTGGTCGATGGCGCGACCATCTGGCAGGCCTTCCGGCACGTCGCCCTGCCGCTGGCGCGGCCGGGCATCACGGTGGCGACGATCCTGGCCTTCATCTTCAGCTGGAACAACTTCCTGTTCGGCATCGTGCTGGCCGGGCGCACCACGCGCACCCTGCCGGTGGCGGTCTACAACGTGCTGACCTTCGAGCAGATCAGCTGGGGCCCGCTGGCGGCGGCCGCCCTGGTGGTGACCGCACCCGTCCTGCTGCTGACGCTGCTGATGCAGAAGGAGATCGTCGCCGGGCTGACCGCGGGTGGCGTCAAGGGCGGCTGAACCGGCTGTTTCGTAACGCGAATTTCAGATTCGGCCGGCTATCGTGGCGGCATGACTCCGCGACAGCACGATTCTTGCTTGCCAGGCCGACCGTTCCTTGCTGCACTGCGGTGCAACGGGCGGGCCGGCCGGGTGTGGCCGGTTTCCCGCGCTGTCGGGTGTAGAGAATAGTCCCATCATGGCGTTAGGTCCTCGTCTCGATCTTCGCCAATCGCAGTCGCTGGTGATGACGCCGCAGCTGCGGCAGGCGATCAAACTGCTGCAATTCTCCAATATCGAGGCCGCGGCCTTCGTGGAGGAGGAGCTGGAACGCAACCCGCTGCTCGAGCGGGACGAGGGGCTGGATGGCGGCGCGCCGGAGCGCCCGGCCCCGGACCAGCGCCCGCTGGCCGACCCGGCCGAGACCCCGGACCTGGCGGAGTCCGTGCGCTCGGAGGTGCTGCCGAGCGAGGCCGCCGCCCCGCTCGACACGCCCGACTATGCCGAGACCTACGACCCGGGCAGCGCCTCGGACGGCGCGCGGGGTGGCGCGGGCCAGGGCTTCGAGGGCGAGGAGCGCGGCATCGATGAATTCGCCGAGGCGGCGGCGACCTTGCGCGAGCACCTCGGCGAGCAGGTGCGGCTGTCGTTCCACGACCCCGGCGAGCGGATGATCGGGGCCGCGCTGATCGCGCTGCTGGAACCTTCCGGGCGGCTGTCGATCAGCGCCGAGGGGCTGGCCGCGGCCCTGGGCACCGATGTCGCGCGCGTCGAGGCGGTGCGGCAGCGGATGATGCGCTTCGACCCCACCGGCATGTTCGCCCACGACCTGCGCGAGTGCCTCGCCGTGCAGCTGGCCGAGAAGAACCGGCTCGACCCGGCGATGGCCGCCCTGCTCGACCATCTCGACCTGCTGGCGCGGCGGGACCACCGGACGCTGATGGAGATCTGCGGCGTGGACGGCGAGGATCTCGCCGACATGATCGCCGAGCTGCGGCGGCTCGACCCCAAGCCGGGCGCCGACTGGGATGCGACGCCGCCGCAGACCGTGGTGCCGGACGTGCTGATGCGCGCGGCGCCGGATGGCGGCTGGCTGCTCGAACTCAATCCCGAGACGCTGCCGCGGGTGCTGGTGAACCAGAGCTTCTCCGCGCGCATCCGCCCATCCGCCTCGCGCGAGGAGAAATTGTTTCTCGCCGAGAAATTGCAGACGGCGACATGGCTGGTGAAATCGCTCCAGCAGCGCGCGCAGACGATCCTGAAGGTGGCCGGCGAGATCGTCAGCCAGCAGGACGCCTTCTTCCGCCGCGGCATCTCCGGCCTGCGACCGCTGATCCTGCGCGACATCGCGGCCTCGGTGGAGCTGCACGAGAGCACGGTGAGCCGCGTGACGGCGAACAAATACATCGCCACCCCGCGCGGTATTTTCGAGTTGAAGTATTTCTTCACCACGGCACTCGCCGGCACCTCGGGCGAGACGCACAGCGCCGAGGCGGTGCGCCACCGCATCCTGCGCATGGTGCAGGCCGAGACACTCGATGAAATTCTCAGCGACGATGCGATCGTCGCCGGTTTGCGACGAGAAGGCGTGGACATCGCACGCCGGACCGTGGCCAAATACCGAGAAGCGCTGCGCATCCCAAGCTCGGTGCAGCGCAAACGGGAGAAGGCCGTGCCGGCCTGACCTCCGGCAGGCGGTCCCGAACACGGGGTTGAGGAAAAGCCTATGCAGATCACGGTCTCGGGTAAGCAGGTCGAGCTGTCGGACGCGCTGCGCACGCGCGTCGGCCAGCAGCTGGACCTTATTGCCGGCAAGTATTTCGACCATGCCCTGGAAGCGCAGGTCACGTTCAGCCGCGCGCGCAGCTTCTTCACCTGTGACATCAACGTGCATGCCGGCCGCGGCCTGACCCTGCGCGGCGAGGGTGAAGCGGCCGATGCCAACAGCGCCTTCGACGACGCCGCCGAACACATCGCCAAGCGGTTGCGCCGCTATCGCCGGCGGGTCAACGAGCATGCCCGCGACCAGCCGCGCGGCGAGGCGTCGGAAACCGGGCGGCAGTACACGCTGCGCCAGGTGGAGGAGGAGCCCGCCGGCGGCGGCGGAACGGCGCAGGCGGCGACCTATGCCACCGTGGTCGCCGAGGCGCCCACCGAAATCGCCCGCCTGTCGGTGAGCGATGCGGTGATGCGCATGGATCTGGCCGACCAGCCGGTGCTGATGTTCCGCAACAGCGCCACCGGCGAGTTCAATGTCGTCTATCGCCGGGCGGACGGGCATATCGGCTGGATCGACCCCGTCGCTTCGGCCTGATCTGTCGCCTCGGTCTGATCTGCCCGCCGCCTGACCCGCCCGCCGCCCGGCCGCGCCGGGTGGCGGCGGGTCTCACGCCGGGCGGGCTTTCCTCAACGCGGCGGCCTGGTCAATGCACCAGCGTCGGCAGCATCTCGTGCTGGACGATGGCGGCCAGCGCCACTTCGCGCGTCTCGGTCACGGCCATCGGCGTGCCGTCGGCGGCGTGGATGGCGTAGGCCTGGGTGCCGTTCACCGTCACCGGCTTGATGTAGGCGATCTGCGAGACGCCCAGCCGGGCCAGGTCGGCCGCGGAGATTCTGTGGATGTCGAAATTCATGATGGGTCTCCTTCAGGCGGCCGGGTGGCGCGATCGATGATCCGCGCGCGGACGGCCCCGTCTCCCGCCGAGGCGGCGGGATTGGTGATGCGAATGGTCTTGACCCGGCTTTCCGGCTGCGGGCGCACCAGGTCGATATGCAGCAGCCCGCTGTCGAGCCAGGCACCGCGCACCTCGATCCCCTCGGCCATCACGAAGGCGCGCTGGAACTGGCGGGCGGCGATGCCGCGATGGATGAACACGCGGCCCTGGCTGTCATCGGTCTGGCGGCCGCGGATCACCAGCTGGTTGTCTTCCTGGGTGATCTGCAGGTCATCCATGCTGAAGCCGGCGACGGCCAGCGTGATGCGCAGCCCGGTCGGCGCGGTCTGTTCGATGTTGTAGGGCGGGTAGCCGTCGGACGAGGTCTTGGCCGCGCGCTCGAGCATCTGTTCGAGATGATCGAAGCCGAGAAACAGCGGCGAGGTGAACATCCGGGTGGACATCGGCGAGCCTCCTCCTGCGAGCGAAGCGGGTTCGGACCCCGTTACGGCAGCCCTGATGCGCTATCTTGGCGATCCGGCGGGCGGTTGCAAGAGGGGTGGGCGGAAGCTACATGCGGCACATGACCGCCG
>JAGXAV010000088.1 GCA_018971455.1 Rhodospirillales bacterium | reverse complement strand
CAGCAGCCCGGCGAACAGCCTGCCCTCGCCGCAGCGCGGGCAGCGGCAGCGCAGCGCCGTCTGCCACCAGACCATCACGCCGGCGGATCACCCCGCCAGGACAGGCCCCTGGCCCCACCAGTAGATGCAGACGAAGAGGAACAGCCACACGACATCGACGAAATGCCAGTACCAGGCCGCCGCCTCGAAGCCGAAATGCCGCTGCGGCGTGAAATCGCCACGGATGGCGCGAACCAGGCAGACCGCCAGGAAGCAGGTGCCGATGATGACGTGGAAGCCGTGGAATCCGGTGGCCAGGAAGAACACCGCCGGATAGATGCCGCCATTCACGAAGTGGAACGGCGCGTCGGAATACTCGATGGCCTGGCACAGGGTGAAGGACAGGCCGAGCGCGACGGTCAGCGCCAGGCCGGTGATCAGCCCCTTGCGGTTGCCCTCGAGCAGGCTGTGATGCGCCCAGGTGACCGTGGTGCCCGAGAGCAGCAGGATCATCGTGTTGAGGAAGGGCAGGCGGAACGGATCGAAGGTGACGACGCCGGCCGGCGGCCACATCGGCGTCACCGCGCCGCCGACATGCTCGGGGAACAGTGCGAAATTGAAATAGGCCCAGAAGAAGCTGACGAAGAACATCACCTCGCTGGCGATGAACAGCGTCATGCCGTAGCGCAGGCCGAGGCGCACGACGGCAGTGTGCAGCCCGGGGGCGCGGCTTTCCTTCAGCACGTCGCGCCACCAGAAGAACATCACGCCGAGCACCACCACGAGGCCGGCGATGAGCAGCGAATAGCTGCCGAAATGGGCGGCGAAGATGATGCCCAGCACGGTCATGCCCGCGCCGAGCGCACCGACCACCGGCCACGGGCTCGGATCGACCAGATGGTACGGCTGCTTGAGGCCGGAACTCATGGGGATGGCGGGGGCGCCGTGGCTGTCGCTGCTCATGCTCGATCCATCACAAAAGATAGGCGCATCATCCCCAAAAAGCCGCCTGCTTCAAGGGGAGATGGCACGGGAGAAACCTCATCGGCCAAGATCCGGGTGGCCGAGCTTGACCATGGCCACGGCGTAGAACAGCGCGGCGACGGCCAGCAGCACCACCAGCATGGCGATGTTGCGGCCGCGCCGCCGGCGCGCCAGCGTATCGGCATCCGCGCCGGCGTGGTCCGCCGGCAATTTTCCCGCGGCGGGCAATTTTCCCTCAGCCAACGAAGCGATCCACGGCGAGGGCTGCGAACAGCACGAAGAGATAAAGGATGGAGAACTTGAACGCGGCCCGCGCCGGGGCATCGCCGGTCAGGCTCACGCCAGCGCTGTCCTGGCGGTCCCGCGCCACGCGCCAGACGCTGGCCAGGAAGCCCACGCCGAGGCTGGCCGCGGCAACGCCGTAGACCGGGCCGGTCAGGCCCAGCGCCCAGGGCAGCAGGCTGAGCGGCACCAGCAGAAGGGTGTAGAGCACGATGTCCCGCCGCGTCCGCCGCGCGCCGGAGACCACCGGCAGCATCGGCACCCCGGCGCGCGCGTAATCGCCGTGCGCCCACAGCGACAGCGACCAGAAATGCGGCGGCGTCCAGATGAAGACGATGGCGAACATCAGCACCGGCAGGAGGGCGAAATGCCCGGTCACCGCGAGCCAGCCGATCACCGGCGGAAACGCGCCGGCGGCGCCGCCGATGACGATGTTCTGCGCGGTGCGCCGCTTCAGCCACATCGTGTAGACAAAAACATAGAACAGGATCGAGGCGGCGAGCATGGCGCCGGCCAGCAGGTTGGTGGCCAGCCCCATCACCACGACGGAGAAAGCCGCCAGCGTTATGCCGAAGCCGAGCGCCTCGCCCGGCTCGATCCGCCCGGCCGGAATCGGCCGCCGCGCGGTGCGCCGCATCACCGCGTCGATATCCCGGTCGTACCACATGTTGATGGCGCCGGCGGCCCCGGCGCCGACGGCGATGGACAGGATGGCGGCGAAGCCGAGCACGGGGTTGATATGCCCTGGCGCCACCAACAGCCCGACCAGCCCGGTGAAAACGACGAGCGTCATCACCCGCGGCTTGAGCAGGGCCAGCCAGTCTCCGGCGCTGGAAACGGCCGGTTGCGCCAGCAGGGGGTGCGTCTCGCCCCCCCCACCAGCCGCGGTCACGATGTCAGACATTGATCCCACCCGCGGCCGGTCGCCGCCTGTTCCGTCGCCGCCTGTTCAGCGGATGCGCGGCAGTTCCTCGAACGTATGGAAGGGCGGCGGCGAAGACACCGTCCATTCCAGCGTGGTCGCACCCTCGCCCCAGTAATTCTCCGCCACATGCTCCTTCGAGGTGAAGGTGCGATAGACGACGTAGAGGAAGATCAGCACCGAGACCCCGCCGATATAGGCGCCGAAGGAGGAGATCTCGTTCCAGCCGCGGAACGCCTCCGGATAGTCCGGATAGCGGCGCGGCATGCCGGCGAGGCCGAGGAAATGCATCGGGAAGAAGGTCAGGTTGACGCCGATGAAGGTCACCCAGAAATGCACCTTGCCCCAGAACTCCGGATACTGGTGGCCCGACATCTTGCCGATCCAGTAGTAGAACCCGGCGAAGATCGAGAACACCGCACCGAGCGAGAGCACGTAGTGGAAGTGCGCGATGACGTAGTAGCTGTTGTGCAGCACCTCATCGAGGCTGGCATTGGCCAGCACCACGCCGGTCACGCCGCCGATGGTGAAGAGGAAGATGAAGCCCAGCGCCCACAGCATCGGCGTCTTGAGTTCGATCGAGCCGCCCCACATGGTGGCGATCCAGGAGAAGATCTTGATGCCGGTGGGAACCGCGATCACCAGGGTCGCCGCCTCGAAATAGGCGCGCGTATCGACGCTGATGCCGGAGACGAACATGTGGTGGGCCCACACCACGAAGCCGACCACGCCGATCGCCACCATCGCGTAGGCCATGCCGAGATAGCCGAAGATCGGCTTCTTGCTGAAGGTCGAGATGATGTGGCTGATGATGCCGAAGCCCGGCAGGATCATGATGTAGACTTCGGGGTGGCCGAAGAACCAGAACAGATGCTGGAACAGCACCGGATCGCCGCCGCCTTTCGGGTCGAAGAAGGAGGTGCCGAAATTGCGGTCGGTGATCAGCATGGTGATGGCACCCGCCAGCACCGGAATGGCCAGCAGCAGCAGGAACGCGGTCACCAGCATTGCCCAGACGAACAGCGGCATCTTGTGCAGCGTCATGCCCGGGGCGCGCATGTTGAAGATGGTGGTGATGAAGTTGATGGCGCCGAGCAGGGAGGAGATGCCGGCCAGATGCAGCGCGAAGAGCGTGCAATCCATGCCGATCCCAGGCTCATAGGTGGCGTTGGACAGTGGCGGATAGAGCGTCCAGCCCGTGCCCGATTCGCCGAGCAGCAGCCCGGTCATCACCAGCGCCAGCGCCGGCACCAGCAGCCAGAAGCTGATGTTGTTGAGCCGCGGAAACGCCATGTCCGGCGCGCCGATCATCAGCGGGATGAACCAGTTGCCGAAGCCGCCGATCAGCGCGGGCATGACCGAGAAGAAGATCATCAGCAGCCCGTGGGTCGTGACGATCGTGTTCCATTCCTGCCCGGAGGTGACCACGGTGCCGTGCGGATGCAGGAGCTGGGCGCGCATGATCTCCGACAGCGCGGCGCCGACCGTGCCGCCGACCAGGGCGAAGATCAGGTAGAGCGTGCCGATATCCTTGTGGTTCGTGCTGCCCAGCCAGCGCGCGAAGAAACCGGGGTGGTGCGCGTGATGCGCATCGTGGCCGTGCGGGCCGGCATGTTCGGTGGCAGCACTCATCTCAACTCTCCTTCACGCACCGAGCAAATGGATCAGCGCTGAATCTGCGCAGCGGCCAGCCGGATCGGCGCCGCGGCCGCGGGCAGGGCCGGAACCGGCGCGCCGCCCTCGGCGAATTTGGCCTTGGCCTTGGCGACCCAGGCAGTGAACTCGGCCGGCGTCACCGCGTGGACGGAAATCGGCATGCGGCTGTGGTTGGTGCCGCAGACCTGGTTGCATTCGCCGTAGTAATCGCCCGGCCGGTCGATGCGCACCCAGGTCTCGATCGTCTGACCCGGGATGGCGTAGCGCTGCACGCCCAGGCTGGGAATGAAGAAGCTGTGGATCACGTCGGCGCTAGTGGTAAGGATGCGGATGTTCTTGCCGACCGGCAGAACCAGCTGATTGTCCACCGTGAGCAGCCGCAGCTGGCCGGGCTTGAGCTCGTTGTCGGGCACGATGTAGCTGGAGAAATCCACCCCGCCATTGTCCGGGTAGGTGTATTCCCAATACCATTGATGCGCCGTCACCTTGATCGTCAGGTCCGGATCGTGCGTGCGGTCTTCGAAATAGACCAGGCGGAAGCTCGGGATCGCGATGACCACGAGAATGAGCACCGGGATCAGAGTCCACGCCACTTCGAGCATGGTGTTGTGGCTGGTGCGCGTCGGCGTCGGGTTGCGGCGGGCATTGTAGCGATACATCACCCAGCCGAGCAGCGCGGCCACCAGCAGGGTGATCGCCGTGATGATGCCGAGCACCATGTTGTGCAGGTTGTCGATCTGCACCGCGACCGGGCTGCCGGCCGGCTGCATCCCCATCTCCCACGGGCGCGGCACCTGCGCCAACGCCATCCGCGCCAGCCCCGCTGTCCCGGTGGCGACACAAACCGATATGCCGAAGAGGCGCCGCAGAACCTTCATCTCTCGATGCATCCCGTTGGTGATCCGCGCGGTTCGAAAAGCTCTGCCCGCGCTGCACCATAGGAGCTACATGACAGGGGCGTCCAGATCAAGCCGCATCCATGACGGATACGGCAAATATGGCCGTCCCAGATCCGATGGTCCGTGTCCGATGCCGGCTGCGGATATCAGAGCGCCGGTTGCGCCCCCTGATCAGTTGGGCAGGTGGATCAGCGTGAACAGCCCGAAGGGCGGCACGGTGTGGCGCGTGGCGGCCGCGCTGTCCTCGGCGCCGAGCAGGGCCGCGAGCATGAAATCTGGGTGCCAGCCGAGCGCGCGCGAGGCCGGCGCCAGGGCGCGTTCGGCCCACCAGCGCGGGCCACGCTCGGCGGCGAAATGGTTGATGAAAAGAATATGCCCGCCCGGCTTCACCACCCGGCGCATCTCGGCCAGCAGCCGGCGCGGATTGGGCACCACGGAGGCGACGAACATCGCCACCGCGATGTCGAACGCGCCATCGGCGAAGCTGGTCTGCTCGGCGTCCATCTCCAGCAGGGCATCGACGTTGGACAGCCCCATCCGGCGCACCCGCGCCCGCGCGCGGGCCAGCATTTCGGTGGAGAGATCGATGCCCGTGATGCGCTTGCCGGCGCAGTAATGGGGCAGCGCGAGCCCGGTCCCGACGCCGACCTCCAGCACCCGCTCGCCCGGCAGCCGGTCCACCGCGGCGATGGCGCGCCGGCGCGCGGCCCTGGAGACGGCGCCGAAGGCGCTGTCGTAGAAGCCGGCCTGGAAACGATAGGCGGCGCGCACGTCGTCGGCATCCAGCGCCGCGCGCGGCAGGCGCGGCGCACTGGCATGGCCGGCTGGCAGCGAGGCTCCGGCATGGCCGGCCGGGCTGGGGGTGGCGTGGCTCATCCGCAAGGTATCCCGAGGTGGAGAGGCGGGCGGTGCGACCGATCGTGCCGCGCATGTAACACACCCGCCCGCCGGAGGGGAGAGGGGGCGTCCCGGCACACGCAAACGTGGCGCGCACACATCCGCTCCGGGCCCCACCCGGGGCACCCGGCGGCGGCAGGCGCGGGGCGGCCTGCCCTCAGTCGGCGGCGGCCAGGCTGACCGCGGCGACGCGGCCATTCGGCTGCTGCTCGATCTCGAAGCCGATCTTCTGCCCCTCGTTCAGCGTGCGCAGCCCGGCCTTCTGCACCGCGCTGATATGGACGAACACGTCCTTGCCCCCGGTATCGGGCGCACTGAACCCAAACCCCTTGGTGGGGTTGAACCACTTGACTGTCCCGCTCGGCATCTCCGTCCAGCCTCTCTTTGCTGCGGACGTCCGAATCACCGATAGCCAGCCGCCACCCCGGGGTCTTGTCATTGCCGCGGCGCGGCCCGCCCGAACGCCCTCGTGAATCGGCGCGGCGCCGCCGCGATCCGTCGCGGCCGCCCCGCACGCCATCCCGCGAACGGACCTCCTCGCGGCCCCTCGCCGCCGGCCCGCCCGCGCAGCCGGACGATAGACGCAGCAACGGGCCAGGCGCAACGAATCCGATGCCGCCGCCGGCGGCACCCGGCGCGGCGGCGCAGCCGGTCAGGCCGCTTCCTCGCGCCGGTCGCGCACCTTCACATAGGCGAGCTGCGCGTGCTCGGTGCAGTACGGCTTGCCCGGATTGGCCTCGGCGTCGCAGAAGCGGAAGCTCTTGGTGCCCGGCTCGCCGATCGGCCAGCAGCAGGCGACTAGGCGCCCGCCGGCGCGGGCCACCGGGCGCGGCGCCGGCGCCTTCTCGGTGACGCGACGCGGCTCGGCCCGCGGCGGCTCGGCCGCAATCGGCGGCATCGGCGAAGGCTCGACCGGCAGGGTGGCCGCCAGCGGCGGCAAGGTCGGCCCGGTCACCCGGCGGGCCACCGGCGGACGCGGCGCGCCGCCCGCGGCATCGCGACGGATCGGCGAGGGCCGCGCCGGCAACGCCAGACGATGCGCCTTGCCGACCACGGCATTCTTCGACACGCCCATGCGCCGGCCGATCTCGGCGGTCGAAAGACCTTCCGCCCAGAGCGCCCGCAGGCGCGCGATCGTCTCCTCGTTCCACTCCATCTCGTGGTCTCCCTGGCGCTGCGGCCACAAGATACGGTAGCGCCCCCGGAGCCGGGGTCAATCACGCAAGTGGCCGGCACCACAAAAACTTGTGGAAAACTCGGCCGCCTCCGCAAAATATGGTGGTTTCTAGAACAGCAGCCCCTTGCGCAGCATGCCGTGCACGCCCTTCTCGCCGTTGACGGTCTGGGTGACGTGGAAATCCACCGCCAGCGAGCAGAACTGGTACGCCTCCTCCCGTGAGAGGTTGCGCCGCGCGCAGATGAAGGAAATCATCTCGCGCAGCGCCTGTTTCATCGCCAGGTCGAGATCCTCGTTCATGCCCATGCTGATGAAATGCGTCGGCGTCTCGGCGCGCGGATAGCGCAGGCCCGCGCCCTTGTGCAGCACGAAGGTGAAGGTGCCGGTCAGGCAGGTCTCCAGCGCATTGATGCAGACCTCGCCGTCGCCCTGCACGCCATGCCCGTCGCCGGCCGAGAACAGCGCGCCGGCCGCCCATACCGGCAGGAACAGGGTCGAGCCCGCGCCAACCTCCTTGTTGTCGAGATTGCCGCCATGCTCGCGCGGCTGCACGGTGGAGATGGTGCCGTAATTGGGCGGCGGCGCCACGCCCATCACGCCGAAGAAGGGGGCGAGCGTCAGCTCCACCCCGTAGGGCAGGCGGCAGGAGCCGCGCGCCCGGTCGATCGGGATATGCGTGAGGAACCGCTCGGGAAAATCCTCCGGCAGGGTGCCGACGAGCGGGCGGAAGCCGCAAAACCCCCAATCGGCGCCAAAGGCGATGTGCTCGATGCGCACTTCCAGCATGTCGCCCGGCTGCGCCCCCGCGACCGCCACCGGCCCGGTGATGATATGTCCCGGCCCC
>JAGXAV010000087.1 GCA_018971455.1 Rhodospirillales bacterium | reverse complement strand
TCGCTGCGCGGGGCCAGCCCGGGCGCGATCAGGTCGGCGGCGCAGCCGGCCGGCGCCAGGGTGGCGGGCAAGACGGCACCGGCCGTCCGACCGGCGGCGGAGCGGCGCATCGTCACTGTGACGCCGGCCGGGCAGCCGGCGCGAGCCGCGGCGCCCCGGCAGTTCGTTGACAATCTGCCGGGCACGCCGGCGCCGCAGGCGGGCTTCCTGGGATTCGGCCCGCCGCGGCAGTAGCGGCTTCTACAGGGCGGCGAGCACCGCCTCGGCGCGGCTGACGTCGAAGCCGCCGGGGGCCTCGATGGCGAGGTGGGTGATCCGGCCATCCTCGGCGATGAGGGCGAAGCGCTGGCTGCGCACGCCGAGGCCGCGGGCGACGAGATCGAGTTCCAGGCCCATGGCGCGGGTCAGCGCGCCCGAGCCGTCGGCCAGCATGGTGATGCCCTCGCCGACGCCCTGGTCCTTGGCCCAGGCGCCCATGACGAACGGATCGTTGACCGCCATGCAGACGACGGCGTCCACGCCCTTGGCCTTGAGGGCGGCGGCGTTCTGCACGAAGCCGGGCAGGTGCTTGGCGCTGCAGGTCGGCGTGAAGGCGCCGGGAACGGCGAACATCACCACCTTGCGGCCTTTGAAGATGTCGTCGGTGGAGACCTCCTTCGGGCCGTCGGCGGTGGCCGACATCAGCTTCATGGAGGGGATGGTGTCACCGATCTTGATCGTTTGGCTCATCGGGCGCTCGCTCGTTGGTGTGGAAGGTTGAATGGCGGGAGTTGGACGTCCGCCTACTCCTAGCCGGAGGCGGGCCGCGAGTCACGCGGCGGCAAGCCGGGAGATCGGGTCGCGCAAGACGCTTGCAAGGCGGGCCGGAGCACCCGAAATTGCGGTCATGGGCAAGCAGGTGCCGCAGATGGAGACCACACTGACCGGGCAGGTGCTCATCGCCATGCCGGCGATGGGCGATCCGCGCTTTGCCCACAGCGTGGTCTATCTGTGCGCCCACACGCCGGAGGGGGCGATGGGCATCGTGCTCAACCGTCCGCTCGCCGAGCCCAGCTTCGCCGATCTGCTGAGCCAGCTTGGCGTCGATCCGGTGCCGCCGGCCCGCCAGGTGCGGCTGTGCGAGGGCGGGCCGGTGGACAATGCGCGCGGCTTCGTGCTGCACACCACGGACTGGACCGACGCGGCCAGCCTGCGCGTGGACGATGCGCTGGCGCTGACCGCCAATCTGGACATTCTCAAGGCCATCGCCGCGGGCGGCGGGCCGGCGCGGGGGCTGCTCGCGCTGGGCTATGCCGGCTGGGGGCCGGGGCAGCTCGATGCCGAGATCCAGCAGAACGCCTGGCTCACGGCACCCGCCGATCTCGACCTGGTCTTCGACGCCGCCGACGACACCAAATGGCGCCGGGCGCTGGCGAAGCTGCATGTCGATCCGGTGCAGCTCTCCAGCGTGGCGGGACGGGCCTGAGGGCGCGCGGCCCATCGGCAAGCGCGGGCCGCAAATCTTTCCTTAACGGTCATCTGGCCATGGTGCGCGTCGTCGTCTCGTTGCGACGTTCCTGTTCTTGTGCGATTTCTTCTGGCCGTTCCGGGATCCGCCGGAACCGACCGACGCAAAGGTATGCCTGATCCAGATGAAGATATCTATTTTTGGTGCGGGCTACGTCGGCGTGGTGTCCAGCGGGTGCCTTGCGGCACTCGGCCATGAGGTGATTGCCGTCGATGTGGCGCCGGAGAAAATCGCCATGCTGCGACGCGGGCAGTCGCCGATTGTCGAAGCCGAGATCAACGAACTCGTTGCCAGTGGCGTGCAGGATGGCCGCCTGGTTGCCACCGACGATGTTGAAGAGGCGGTCGCCCGGACCGATGTCTCGTTCATTTCGGTGGGCACGCCAAGTGCGCCGAATGGCAGCGTGTCGATGACGGCGGTGGACAATGTCGTCTCGGCGATCGGCCGGGCGCTCAAGGGCAAGGCTGCAAGACATACCGTGGTGATGCGCTCGACGGTGCCGCCCGGCACTGCCGAAGACCGGGTGATTCCCATGCTCGAGCGGGAATCAGGGCGTCGTCACGGGGTTGATTTCGCCTATTACAGCAATCCCGAATTCCTGCGCGAAGGCAGTTCGGTGCGTGATTTCCACGCCCCTCCCTTTACGTTGATCGGGGCTGCGCCGGGTGATGATGCCGCGGTGCTGCGCAACCTGTATGCCGCTATCGAAGCACCCGTTCACGTGGCGCCTTATCGCGTGGTGGAGAGCGCCAAATATCTATCGAACGCCTATCACGCGGTGAAGCTTGCGTTCGCCAACGAGGCGGGCCAGATCCTGGCGGCGCATGGTGTGGATGCACGCGAGGCGTTCCGGATTTTCCGCGAAGATCGGGTGCTGAATATTTCCTCGGCCTATTTGCGGCCCGGCTTTGCCTTTGGCGGTTCCTGCCTGCCCAAGGACATCCGCAGCCTCCTGGCCCTTGCCAACGACAAGGACGTGGCGGCCCCCTTCCTGCGGCATGTGTTGCCGAGCAATCAGGATATCGTGGAGCGGACGTACGGGATGATCGCCCGGCATGGTCGGCAGAAGGTCGCGCTGCTGGGATTGGCATTCAAGCAGGGAACGGACGATCTTCGCGAGTCCCCCTTTGTGGTGCTGGCCGAGAAACTGCTCGGGAAGGGATATGATCTGCGGATATTTGATCGTTCCGTCCAGGTGGCGCGACTCGTTGGCAGCAATCGGGTCTATATCGACCGCGAGATTCCGCATATCGAGCGGCTAATGGTGGATGATGTCGCCGTGGCGCTCGCAGAGAGCCGCATCGTGGTCGTCGGTCATGTTGGTGCGGAGGATCGTGCGCCATTGTGCAAGAGCCTTTCGGACCACATCGTGTTCGACCTTGCCGGAATCGACGAATTGGCGGCGCAAAGCGGGATCGTCTATCAGGGCATCTGCTGGTGAACCGGCCGCGGCTGCTGTTTGTCAGCCCGCGCTTCCTGTTTCCCACAGACGAAGGCGGCAAAATCCGAACCTCGAACATCCTGCGCAACATGAAGGGCGGCGCCTTCGAGGTGACGCTCGCTTCCCCCGCGCCGCCGGATGTCTCCGGTTTCGCGGCGGAGATCGATGCGGTCTGCGACGAATTCCTGTCGTGGCCGGCCCCGACCATGTCGCGGCTGGGGCGGCTGATGGCATTGGCCGCCTCGGTGCCTGTTGGCGTGGCGACCGACCGTTCTGCTCGCGGATGCGAGGTGGTGGCCGGTGCGATTGCTGGACAAACGGATGTTGTGCTGGTGGATTTCCCCCATGCGGACGTTCTCGTGCCACGACATATCGATCCGGCCTCGGTGATGTTTACCCATAATGTCGAGGCCGAGATCTTCGAACGGCACGCCGGGCTGGCGCGTGGAATCTGGCGTCTGGTCTGGCGCAGCCAGGCGCAGAAGATGCGGCGATTCGAGGGCGAAGTGCTGCGCCGGTTCGACACGGTGATCGCCGTCTCGGCACGTGACGGTGAGGCACTGGCGCGGCGCTACGCTCTACCGTCGGTGCATCGCATCGACACAGGGGTCGATCTCGACTTCTTCAACTTCCAACCGGCCAGCGCCGGGGGCGACGGGAACACGATCGTTTTTGTCGGCGCGATGGACTCGCCAGCAAATATTGATGGCGTGGCCTTCCTGATGCAGGAGATCTGGCCGTTGGTCCTGCGTGGCCGGCCCGCCGCGCGGGCGGTCATTGTTGGCCGGCGCCCGCCGGAATCGCTGGTTTCGGCGGCGCGCGACCGCGGTCTCGCCTGGGAGTTCACCGGGCTGGTGGACGATATCCGTCCCCACGTGGCGGCCGCTGATGTTGCCGTCATCCCGCTGCGCATCGGCAGCGGGACGCGCATCAAGGCCTTCGAAGCCATGGCGATGGGGCGCCCGGTTGTCTCCACGAGGCTTGGAGTCGAGGGGTTGGACATCGAGCCTGGGGAGCATTTCCTGGCGGCCGACCCGGCGGCCGATTTTGCCGCCGCGATCCTGCGTTTGCTGGGTGATGCGGCGCTCGGTGAACGGCTGGCGCGGCAGGCGCGCACGCGGCTGGAGGCACGGTTCTCCTGGGCGCAGGTCGCCCGACAGTTCGAGGCGATCTGCCTTGCGGCACGACGGGGACAATCTCGGGGATGATACCCTAGCCGGCCACCCGGTAGATGATCGCGGTCGTGCCGGGTTGGTCGATCTTTTTCAGAATGTCAGGCGGGATGAGGGTGTCCAGCCTGAGATAGCGAAGAACGGTCGCGATCGCGCGGGTCGGCGGATCGTATCGGGTGAGAACGGTCCAGCCGGGGCCAGCAGAAAACTTCTCCATGCTGTCATATATTTGACAGTGGGGAATCTTCAGGCAGGCCTGAACCACTCCATCCTCGGTCGCCACGAGGCTGCCGGCGCCGGGTGGTGAAATCGTCATGCGATTTGTCAACCCTCGTGCGATGAGCAGATAGCGAAGACGCCGCGCGGTCTCGGGATCCACATGAACGGGCGCATTCGACGTTGCGATGAATCGGACGATTTGCTGCTCCGCACGCATGGGATGCGTGTCCTCCAAATAGAGCAGCCCAACGGAGGAGGCGACAAATCCCGTGCCGGCCAGGATCGCAACGACCATGCGAAATCCACCACGGTTGAGAAGCCGAGCGCCGAGCACTGCGGTCGGCACCGCGGCCAGCGCAGCGGGCACAATGAAATACCGTGGCACGACATATAGAATTGTCACGTTCAGAGCTACAAACAAGAAGGCGACAAGCGCTCCCAGGCCGGCACAGGCCACCACCGAACGCTGCTGTACAGTCAGGCGCCGATCCGCAAGCAAGACAACGCAGGATGGGATTGCCAGAAAAAACAGGAGGCCGAATTTCTGGCTGATGAAGATTGCCGCCAGAGGGGCAACAATCGGATTTGTTGCCAGAACTCCCTCGCTGTCCAGGGCTCGTCCGGCGCGTTCGGCGGCGATTTCCTTGGTCGAACGGTTGACCGTGTCATGGTGCGCGTCAAGGTTGAATCGATAGAGAGGATCACCCGTGCGGACGGTGAGATAGCCAACCTGCGCCGCGATCACCACGGTGAACCCCAGTCCGATCAGGAAGTATTGCCAGCGCGGCATGGCCGGACGAAATAGAAACAGCAATCCGTAGAAGATCACCAGCAGCGCTGTGGTCTCCCGGGTCAGGAACCCGATGCCGGCGAGGAAGCCGCTCAGCAGCATCAGTTTCCAGCCGCCTCCGCGCTCTCGTGCGAGCATGAGGGTCCAGAACGAGAAGATAACGAATGCCATTTCTGGCAGATCAGGATTGGCATAGGTCGCCTGTACCGGGAATTCCGGCAGGAGGATGCCGATGACGGTGAGCAGGATGGCGGCAGTTCGGCCGAACCAGTGGCGCACGGCGAGATAGCTGACGACGAGATAGCCCACGAATGTTGACAAGTTGACCGTTGTCAGGGCGGCGACCGATGGGCCGAACAAAGCAATGGCACCGGCGATGGGAAGCACGAGTGGATAGCGCAAGGCCCAGTGATCATTGCCCAGTGATGGAAAATGCTGCACCCAAGTCAACGCAGCGGCTGCGTATGAGGCATCATCGTGCCCCTGGTAGCCGACCCATCGCCAGTACAAGACCACCATCGCCAGAAGACAGAGCCCAAAATCGCTCGCCAGTTCCGCCTTGCAGAAGGGCGGATCAGACCGATCGCGCCGTGGGGTGTCTTTGACTGTCGGGTTCGCCATGAATGCGCGCTTGCTGTTTGATGTTAGATAAGAACAATATCATCAATCCGGACTCATTGCGCGGCTCTATTCGAACCGGTTTCGCCCCAGTGTCGACGATGCGGCGTAGCGTGGCGCGTCCGCACTGGGTTGGCAAAACGTGCCTGTAAATGGTGCATGGGTTGACCGTCCCTGGCCCTGCATTGCTACCAGACGAAGGCCGGCACGGTGGCGACCGGGGCGAGGCCGGATTGGGCGGCGGCCTGTTCGATGCGGGCGGGGTCGGTGCCGAGTTCTTCGGCGTGGATGCCGCCGAGCACCCAGCAGGAATCCAGATCGACGGCGGCGGCGCCGGCGATGTCCGTGCGCAGGGCATCGCCGACGGCGAGCACGCGGCGGCGTTCGGTGCCGAGCATGGCGAGTGCCGGGGCGTAGATGGCGGGGTCCGGCTTGCCGAGCCAGCGCTGGTCGCCGCCCATTTCCATGTAGCGCACGGCCAGCGCCCCGGCGCAGAGCACGCGCACGCCGCCGCGGATCACCTCGAGATCGGGGTTGGCGCAGACCATCGGCAGCCCGGCGGCGCGGCAGGCGGCGAGATCGGGCAGGTAGGCGGCGATGTCGGTCGGGCTTCGGGTGTCGTCCGGCCCGGTATTGAGGACGAAATCCGCCGCCTCCGGACGGTCGACGCGGGTGAGCGGCAGGTCTTCGATGACGTTGCGGTCGCGCGCCGGGCCGAGATGAAAGACGCGGGTGCCGAGGGCGGCGAACCAGGGATCGCTACGGTCGCGGAGGGCCTGGTGGGTGGCTTCGCCGCTGGTGAGAATGCCGGTGTAAAGATCGTCGGGGATGCCCATGGCGCGCATCGCCTCCTGCGCCACGTGGGAGCGGCGGGGCGCGTTGGAGAGCAGGATGGTGCGCTTGCCGGCGGCGCGCAGCCGTTCCAGGCACGAGGTGGCCCCCGGGTAGGGGGTGATGCCGTCATGGATGACGCCCCAGAGGTCGAGGATGAAGCCGTCATAGGCTGCGGCGAGGGGGGCGAAGCCGGCCAGGTGCTGCATGTCGGTCATTTCACGTCGGCCCCGATCGCGTCGGCGGCGGTGGCGAAGCCCTGGGCGTCCAGGGCGGCGAGAAGCTCCGCCTTGAGGCGGCCGGGCAGGATCGGCCCGACATAGGCGAATTCGGTGTAGAGCTGCACCAGGGAGGCGCCGGCCCGCAGCTTGGCGAGCACATCGGCGCCGGTGGCGATGCCTCCCGTGCCGATCAGCACCAGGCGGCCGGCGGCGCGGCGGGAGGCGCGGGCGAGCATGGTGGTGGAGGGCGCGAAGAGCGGCCGGCCGGAGAGGCCGCCGGCCTGCACGCTCTGCGGCGAGCGCAGGCCGGGCGGGCGGGCGATGGTGGTGTTGGAGATGATCACGCCCTCGATGCCCGCCTCGATGCAGGTGTCGATCACCGCGTCGAGCCCGGCATCGGCGAGGTCGGGCGCGATCTTGACCAGCAGCGGCGGGCGGACCGGCACCTTGGCGGCGATGGCGGCGAGGATGCCGCGCAGCAGCTCCTCGCCCTGGAGGTCGCGCAGCCCGGGGGTGTTCGGCGAGGAGACGTTGATCACCACGTAGCCGGCATGGGGCGTCACGGCGGCGACCAGCGCAGGATAGTCGCGCTGCGGGTCGGCGCCGGTCTTGTTGATGCCCAGATTGGCGCCGACCGGCGCGAGGCCGCGCGGGTAGGCGGCCAGCCGCGGCAGGTAGGCGGCGAGCCCGGCATTGTTGAAGCCCATGCGGTTGATCACCGCGCGGTCCGGCACCAGACGGAACAGGCGCGGGCGGGGATTGCCGGGCTGCGGCAGCGGCGTGACCGTGCCGGCCTCGACGAAGCCGAATCCGAGGCGGGCGAGCGGGGCCAGCGCCACCGCGTTCTTGTCGAAGCC
>JAGXAV010000086.1 GCA_018971455.1 Rhodospirillales bacterium | reverse complement strand
AGCTTGCCCGATTTGCGCAGCATGATGAATCCGCAGCCCAGCTTGAGCGCCAGCGGCGCCGCCACCAGGAAGCCGCGCGACTCGATGCCGGCGACGAGGTCCGGGTGGTGCCGGCGCGCCGCGCGCGCCATCCGCCCCATCGCCACCTGCCAGGCATCCTCGTGGCGCAGCAGGGTGGAGATATCGTAGAAAAGGATGCCGGGCTTGGGAAAATCCGGCACGCCGCGAATGTGGTCTTTGAGGTCCATGGTCGTGCCGCTCCGGCAATGCTGCCCGGAGGTATAGCCGCCCGAAGCCGGCTGGCAAGCCGCACCCGCCCGGGCTATGGCTGGCGGATGTGGCGCCCCCTGATCGCGACGCTGGCCGGACTGGCCGGCTTCATCGCCTACATCGCCGGCGCGGTGACGCTGGCCGACCGGGTGGGCGGCCTGCCCTGGCCGGTGCAGGCGGGCTATTTTGTCGTCGCCGGGGTGCTGTGGGTGGCGCCGGCGCATCTGCTGATGTTGTGGGCGGCCCGAAAATGACGATACTCGGTGTCATCGAAGCGTCATAGTACTGCCATGCGGGTGCAACCGGCGCCCGTTAAGGCCAACCGCTCACAGTGATAGAGAGGAGTTCCGGGACATGAAACGTCGCACCCTGCTTGCGGGCGCCGCTGCCATTGCCGCCGCCCCCGCCCCGGCCTTCGCCCAGGCCGCCGGGCCCACCAAGATCCTGCTCTGGCACGCCCTTGGCGGCGCCAATGGCGACGTGATCAATGCCCAGGTCAAGCGCTTCAACACCAGCCAGTCCGCGGTCGAGGTGACGGCGATTTTCAAGGGCTCCTACGCCGACACCATGACGGCCTCGATCGCCGCCTTCCGCGCCGGCCAGCCGCCGCACATCGCCCAGGTCTTCGAGGTCGGCACCGGCACCATGCTGGCCGCCGGCGGCGCGGTGAAGCAGGCCTGGCAGCTCTTCAAGGAGACCGGGCTGAAGCTCGACCCGAACGCCTACATCGCCGGCGTGCGCGGCTATTACAGCCTGCCCAACGGCGCCCTGGCCTCGATGCCCTACAACTCCTCCACCGCGATCATGTGGTACAACAAGGACGCGTTCGAGAAGGCCGGGCTCGACCCCGAGAAGCCACCCGCAACCTGGGCCGAGGTCGAGAAGGCCGCCGCCACGCTGGCCGCGAAGAAGCCGACCCCGATCGCCGCGACCTCCTCCTGGCTGCCCTGGATCCAGCTCGAGCAGTACGCCGCCATCCACAACCTCTCCTATGCGAGCCATGGCGACGGCTATGATTCGCTGGCCGCCGAGCTCCTCATCAACAAGCCGGCCTTCGTCAAGCAGGTGCAGCGCCTGCTCACCATGTCCAAGGATGGCAGCTTCAAATACACCGGCCGCGACACCGCGCCCGACGCCATCTTCTATTCCGGCCAGGCGGCGATCGGCTTCGGCTCCTCGGCCGGGCGCGCGGACATCGTCAAGAACGCCAAGTTCAAGTTCGCCGAGGCGCTGTTGCCCTTCGATCCGGCGGTCAACCCGCACCCGATCAACTCGATCATCGGCGGCGCCAGCTTCTGGACGATGACCGCCAAGGGCCGCACCGCGGCGGAGTACAAGGCCGTCGCGGCCTTCTACCAGTTCATCGCAACGCCCGCCGAGGCAGCGACCTACAGCCAGCAGACCGGCTACGTCCCGGTGACCACCGCCGGCTACGCGCTGAGCCAGAGCCAGGGCTACTACAAGCAGAACCCGGGTGCGGACCTGCCCGTGCAGCAGCTTGGCCGCGGCAAGCTGACCGCCAATTCGCGCGGCCTGCGCCTCGGCCGGCTGCTCGAAATCCGCAACATCATCTACGAAGAGCTGGAGAAGGCCTTCCAGGGCCAGCAGAGCGCCCAGAAGGCGATGGACCTGTCGGTCTCGCGCGGCAACGCCGTGCTGCGCGCCTTCCAGAAATCCGTGCACACCTGAGCCGGGAACCGGCCCGGGCGGCAACGCCCGGGCCGGGCCTTCGCAGACCGCATGGAACGGCGCACCATCTTTCCGGGCTGGACGCTGCCGGCGCTGCTGCTGCTGCCGCAGCTCGTCATCAGCTTCATCTTCTTCTACTGGCCCGCCGCCCAGGCGATCTGGTCGAGCCTGACGCGCGAGGACCCGTTCGGGCTGAGCGCGCAATTCGTCGGGCTGGAGAATTTCGCCGATCTGTTCGCCGATCCGCTTTATGTCGCCACCATCTGGCGCACGCTCTTCTTCTGCGCGGCCGTCGCCGCCCTCTCGCTCGGGATCGCGCTGCTGCTGGCAAGCTTCGCCGACCGGGAGATCCGCGCCCGCGGATTCTACCGCACCATGCTGATCTGGCCCTACGCCATCGCCTCCGCCATGGCCGCGGTGCTGTGGATTCTGCTGCTGCACCCACAGATCGGCATGCTCGGCCGCGCGCTGGTGCGGGCCGGCCTGAACTGGGATTACCAGCTGAACGGCGCGCAGGCGCTGCTGATGGTGATCATCGCCAGCGCCTGGAAGCAGATCAGCTACAATTTCATCTTCCTGCTCGCCGGCCTGCAATCGATCCCCAAGACGGTGATCGAGGCGGCGCGGATGGACGGCGCCAAGGGTTTCCACCGCTTTCGCACCATCATTCTGCCGCTGCTGATGCCGACGGTGTATTTCCTCGTCGTCGTCAATCTCGTCTACGCCGCCTTTGACGCCTTCGGCACGATCTGGGCGCTGACCCAGGGCGGTCCCGGCAAATCCACCGAGACGCTGGTGGTGAAGGTGTACCGCGACGGCGTCGTCAATCTCGATCTCGGCTCCTCCGCCGCGCAATCCGTCGTGCTGATGGCCGGCGTGATCCTGCTCACCGCGCTGCAATTCCGCTTCCTCGGCAAGAAGACCACCTCGTGAGGCCGCGCACCGACTGGCTCGCCCATTTCGTCCTGATCCTCGGCTGCGTGCTGTTCGTCGCCCCGCTATGGATGGCCTTTGCCGGCTCCACCCAGAGCGCGGGCGCCATCGCGCGCGGGCAGATGTCGCTGCTGCCGAACCTCTCGGGCCTCGGCGTCTACGGCGATGTGCTGGTCCATGGCGGGCCGGGCGTCGGCCCGGTATGGCACATGCTGCTGATATCGGCCTCGATGGCGATCGCCATCGCGGTCGGCAAGATCGTCATCTCCGTGCTCTCGGCCTATGCGGTGGCATTCTTCCGCTTTCCCTTCCGCATGGCGGCGTTCTGGATGATCTTTCTCACCCTCATGCTGCCGGTCGAGGTGCGCATCATCCCGACCTACACGGTGATGTCCGACCTCGGCCTGATCAACACCTTTCCGGGCCTGACCGTTCCGCTGATTGCCTCGGCAACGGCGACGCTGCTGTTCCGCCAGACCTTCACGGCAATCCCCGACGAGCTGATGGAAGCCGCGCGGATGGATGGCGCGGGGCCGTGGCGGTTCCTGAAAGACATCGTCATTCCGGTCTCGGCAGCCAATCTCGCCGCCCTGTTCGTCATCGAGTTCGTCTATGGCTGGAACCAGTTTCTCTGGCCGCTGCTGGTCGCGGCCAATCCCAACCTCGACACCATCGTCATCGGCATCGTCAAGATGATCGGCATCGACAACGCCATCGAGTGGAACAAGGTGATGGCGACCGCGGTCCTGGCACTGCTGCCGCCGGTCGGCGTCGTGCTGCTGATGCAACGCTGGTTCGTCAAGGGTCTGACTGAAGGCGACAAATAATGGCAAGTCTGGTTCTGGAGGACCTGCGCAAGAGCTTCGGCGCGACCGCGGTGCTGCACGGCATCGACCTCACGCTCCAGAGCGGTGAGATGCTGGTCATCGTCGGCGCCTCCGGCTGCGGGAAATCGACCCTGCTGCGCCTGGTCGCGGGGCTGGAAGTTCCGACCGCCGGGCGCATCATCCTGGACGGGCGCGACGTGGCGCCGCTCGACCCCGCGGCGCGCGACATTGCCATGGTGTTCCAGAATTACGCGCTCTATCCGCACATGAGCGTGTTCGACAACATGGCCTATGGCCTGCGCATCCGTGGCTTGTCGAAGGCCGAGATCGCCCGGCGCGTGGGCGACACCGCAACACTCCTCGGCCTCGAGACGCTCCTGCAACGCCGGCCGCGCCAGCTCTCCGGCGGGCAGCGCCAGCGCGTCGCCATGGGCCGGGCCATCGTGCGCGAGCCCAAGCTGTTCCTGTTCGATGAGCCGCTCTCCAACCTCGATGCCAAGCTGCGCGTGACGATGCGCGCCGAGATCCGTCGCCTGCAACGGCGCATGGCGGTGACCAGCCTCTACGTCACGCACGACCAGGTCGAGGCGATGACGCTGGGCGACCGGCTGCTGGTCCTGCATCAGGGCCGAGCGGTGCAGCTGGCCACCCCGATGGAGGTGTTCGAGCGCCCGGCCGATACCTACGTGGCCGGTTTCATCGGCGCGCCTTCGATGAATTTCCTGCCGGCCACGCTGAGCCATGGCGGCACCGCGGCGACGCTGGATCTCGGCCTGGTGCGGCCCTTCGCCGACGGCCGGCGCGCCGGCGAGGACGGCCGCAAACTCATCATCGGCATCCGCCCCGAGCACATCGTGGAAGCCGCCGACGGGCTGGAGGTGCAGATCGACCTCGTCGAGCCGCTGGGCTCGGAGACGGTGCTGATCGGCCGGCTGGCGAACGGGGACATGCTGTCGGTCAAGGTGGCCGGGCGGGCGCAGGGAATGGAGTCGATGCGCGTCACCTTCCCGCCGGCCAACCTGCACGTGTTCGACGCCCAGACCGGGCTGCGCCTCGATCCGGGATGAACCGCGCCGTCCCGGACGGGACGGCGGGAGCGGCGGTCATCGGCGGGAAATGGTCGGAGTGAGAGGATTCGAACCTCCGGCCCCTGCGTCCCGAACACAGTGCTCTACCAGGCTGAGCTACACTCCGGCGGGGCTGCGTATAGCCCGCGCCCCCCGGTCAGGCAATCCCCGGATTGCGCGGCGGGGCGGACGAAATTCCGGCGACGTAGCCGTCGCGCTGCGGGTCGGCCCCGCCCTCCAGCACCCCGTCCCACATGGTGATGCCGTGCGGCGCTGCGAACGGGTAGCTTTGCGGCCAGCGCCGCACCGTGTAGCCCATCGCCTCGACCTCGCGCTGCACCGCGCGCGGGATGCGGTTGGAGATGTCGATCTCGTCGGTGGTGGCCGAGAAGCGGGGCGCGGAGACCGCCTCCTGCATGCCCATGCCCCAGTCGAGCACGTTGAGAACGACCTGCAGCAGCGCCACGCCGATCCACGCGCCGCCGGGGGCGCCGAAGGTCATCACCGGCGTATCACCCTCGAAGATGATGCCGGGCGTGAGCGAGGAGAAGCGCCGCTTGCCCGGCGCGATCGAGCCGGGGCGTCCGGGCCGCGGAT
This sequence comes from Rhodospirillales bacterium, assembly GCA_018971455.1. Taxonomy (GTDB): domain Bacteria; phylum Pseudomonadota; class Alphaproteobacteria; order Acetobacterales; family Acetobacteraceae; genus REEB85. Next base: position 2,307 of record JAGXAV010000086.1, on the reverse strand, counting down.
CGTACCAGTTCATCGCCCCGTTCAGCATGAAGCCGCTGCCCGGCGGGATGACGCCGGAGGGTACCCCGAGCGTGTGGGTGAGCGAGACCACCAGCCCCGCCGCATCGACGCAGGAGATGGTGGTGGTGTCCTTCGAGTCGGCCCCCACGCGGGTCAGCTTCGCCTTCTCGCCGGCGCGGATGCGCGCGGCCTGGCGGTCGGCATAGGCATCGGACAGCAGCATGGCGAGCGGCGGCGGCACGAAATCGGGGTCGCCGATATGGGCTTCCTTGTCGGCGCCTGCGATCTTCATCGCCTCGGCAACGATGCGGATGTAGTCCGCGCTGTTGTGGCCGAGGGCCGTGAGGTCGAAGCGCTCCAGGATGCGCAGCATCTCGGCCAGCACGATGCCGCCGGCCGGCGGCGGCGGCACCGCGAGGCGGCGGCCGCGATAGGTGATGTCCAGGGGCCGGGACAGGCGGGGCTTGAAGCCGGCCAGATCGGCGGCACTCAGCAGCCCGCCATGGGCGGCCATGTCAGCGACCATGCGCGCGGCGATGGCGCCGCTGTAGAAGCTCTCCGCGCCGTCGCGCGCGATCCCGCCCAGGGTCGCTGCAAGCTCGGGGTTGCGCACGGTGTCGCCGGGGCGCTTGGGCGTGCCGTCGGCGCGCAGATAGAGGCGCCGCCCATCGGCGGTGAGGGCAAGCTTGGCGACCATCGGCAGCCGCCCGACCGCGGTTTCATCGAGCGTGAACATGGTGGCGACGTGCGGGCGGATCATCCAGCCCTGCTCGGCCACCGCGATGGCGGGCGCGAACAGCCTCGCCCAGGGCAGCTGGCCGTACTGCGCATGGGCATGGGCGAAGACGCGCAGAATGCCGGGCGTGGTGACGGCGCGATGGCCGAGTTCGTTCACCCCGCCTTTGACGACATAGCCGTAGCCGTCGGCGCATTCGCGCTCGAAATCCGCGGCCCACATGTCGTCCGCGCAGGCGGCGGGGCAGGTCGAGAGACCGTCGATCACCTCGGTGCGCCCGCTGGCCGGATCGTGCAGGACCATGGTGCCGAGGCCGCCGATGCCGCACATCATCGGATCGACGACGCCCTGGGTGAGCGCGCAGGCGAGCACGGCATCGAGCGCGTTGCCGCCCTCGCTCAGCACCGCCGCCCCTGCCTCCACGGCCTCGGGCTGCGGGGCGGTGATCATCGCGCGCGCCAGCGGCACGCGGCGCGTCGGGCGGGGCACCGGCGCCCCTAGTAGCGGCGCAGCAGGCCGACCAGGCGGCCCTGCACGCGCACCTTGTCGGCCGGAAAGATCTGCGTCTTGTAGGTCTGGTTGGCCGGTTCGAGGGCGATCGAGTTGCCACGCCGGCGAAAGCGCTTGAGGGTGACTTCCGCCTCATCGACCAGGGCGACGACGATCTGCCCCGTCTCGGCGCTGTCCTCCTTGCGGATGATCACCGTGTCGCCGTCCCATATGCCGGCGTCGATCATCGAGTCGCCTGCCACTTCGAGGGCGAAATGCTCGCCGCTGCCCAGCATGGCGATCGGCACCTCGACATGCCCGCCGCCCTCGCGCATCGCCTCGATCGGCAGGCCGGCGGCGATGCGCCCGTAGAGCGGAAGCTGCACCGCGCCGGCCTCGTTTGCGGCGCGCACGCCGGGCAGGCGGGGGGAGAAATCCCCCCGGATGACATTCGGCGCGAAGCTTGCCTCGCGGCCCGCCGGCGCCGCCTCGGCCACCGTCGGCTCGGCGCGGCTGAATTCGGCCCGCCCGCCCATCGCCTCGGGCAGACGGACGACTTCGAGCGCGCGGGCGCGGTGGTGGCGGCGCACCAGGAAGCCGCGCTCCTCCAGCGCCGAAATCAACCGGTGAATGCCGGATTTCGATTTCAGCTGAAGGGCCGCCTTCATCTCCTCGAAGCTCGGCGAGAAGCCGGTGCTCCGCAGGTGAAGGTCGATGAAGGCCAGCAGCTCGTGCTGCTTGCGGGTCAGCATGCGCATCTCTCCCCGAACGGCGAGCGCCCCCGCCACGGCGGCGGGACCGGAACAAACCAGCAACGTGTTCGTTGTTCTAGATAGGTTCTCGTAACCCCGTCAAGCGCCCGCGCCGCCGCCCATTCCAAGCCGAGAGGGCGGCGGCGTCACAGCAGAGCGGCGGCACCGCCGCGGGCGCGGCCGAGCTGCGACAGCCGGGCCATGGTGGCGGCCACGCCGTCATGGCGCTCATAGAGCGCGCGGATATCGGGGCGGGCGAAGCCGCGCGCGATGACGGCGTCGAGCGCCTGCTCGATCAACCCCGCCGACCCCGCGACATCGCACAGCAGG
>JAGXAV010000085.1 GCA_018971455.1 Rhodospirillales bacterium | reverse complement strand
TGCCCCCTTGCGGCCGCAACAATCCCAGCGCCGCCGCGATGGTGGTGGTCTTGCCCGCGCCGTTGGGGCCGAGCAAGCCCACGATCTCACCGGGCCGCACATCGAGGCTGACATCCCGCAGCACCGGGGTATCGCCGATGGCGAGCTTCAGATGGTCGATCTCGATCAGGCTCATGACCGTCTCCCTACGCGGATCCGGGGCAGGTCCCCGACCCGGATCCGCGCCGCTGTGTGATGCCCGATCAGTCACTCTCTTCGTTGTGGTCGCCGCCGGCGTGGTCGGCCGCGACCTGGCCGGTGGCCGGGTCGATGAGCACGGTCCGCACGCCGTTCGCGGCGGCCACGTCCACAGCGATGCTCACCCGGCCATTCTCATTGTTCACGCCAGCGCCCACCGCGTGGCCGCCGGCCTGCTGCTCGGCAATGGCGATCGCCTGCACCAGGGATACCTTGGCATTGGCGAGGGAAGCCGCGTCGTTGCCTTCGTCATTGCGGGCATTCGCCAGCGCGACGCCGCCGGTCGCGCCGAGGGCGAGCAGCGCCGCCAGGGCGAACGGAGCCAGTTTACGTGCCGTCATGTGTGCGATCCCATTATTGGAGATTGGCGCGCCGGCACCATGCCGAGCGCTGAGGGGATCATGCCGTTCGGCGGATTGGCGCGCGGCGGACCCAGCTATACCGATTGCCAATATCTGCCGGACGCCCGGCCCGCCGCACCCGCCCGCGGGCGGGCAGACAACGCAGACAGGCCGGGAGGGCGCTCCCGGCCTGCTCGCGCCGCGATGGCCTGGCGCTAATCCTCCACGGCACGCAGGACGGAGGGCGCGGTCCGGCGCTGTATGCCGGTCATGTAGATGACCAGCCCCAGGATGGTCGCCAGGAACAGCATGCTGGTTCCCACCGTCCCCAGGGCCAGGCCGCCGGCACTGGCCGGCTGGGACAGCAAGTCGCCGGTTGAGGCACCCAGCGGGCGGGTGACGATGTAGGCGATCCAGAAGGTCAGGATCGGGTTGGCCCCGAGGCGATAGGTCCAGTAGGTCAGCCCGATGACCGCCGCGAACAGCATGGCGGAGAGCGCGTAGCCGAGGGCCAGGCGTTCGGCCAGAAGGTCTCCCGCCGAGGTGCCGAGGGCGAAGGTGCAGAGAATGGCCGCCCAATAGAACCCCTCGCGCCGGACGGTGAAGATGGTGTGCACCGATAGTGTCCGCTCGACCGAGAACCAGGCGGTGAAGACGAGGGCCAGTGCCGCGCCGAACAGCAACGTGCTGGTGACCAGGCTGACGCCCAGATTATCGACGAGATTGTCCGAGATCAGCGTGCCGACGACGCTTATGAGAACGACGACCAGCCAGTAGAGGGACGGCACGTAGCGTCGCGCCCGGAGTTGCATCGACAAGGCGAGCACAAGCATCCCGCTCATCACGACCGAGGTGCCGCTCAGCCCGAGATTGAGCGTGCTGTTGAGGAAATCCGCCGCCGTCTCGCCGACGGTGGTTGCCATCACCTTGACGATCCAGAAGGTGATGGTGACGTCAGGGACCCGGTTGAGCTGGGACGACGTGGCGCGAGCGGGATAGGATGCAATATCGGGCATGCGAAAACCTCGTTCGGTGGTGGTCTGGGCCACAATGCTGCGGGCAAGGTTGGCGAGGCATCGCCTGGATGTTGGCAATTCCCAATCAGTCTGTTGTTGCAATCGTTCCGTGGGTCGTCCGAAACGCTGCCGCGTTGGCGGGAGCGTTGCGTTTGGGGTTGACTCAGTTGGCATGGAAAATTCATCTATATCAAAAGGTTGCCAGGCGCGGGCGGGGCCGTTCTCCAGCCGGCAGCCGGCAGGCATTGATCGGTGAGTTCGTCGCGGGCGGGCCGGCCCGAACCGTGGCGCGGCCGGAGCTGCCAACCGGCAGGGCGGTCGTCATGGGCGTGCCGGGCCGAGGCTGCCGCCATCAGGTTCCTGTAAGCTGTTTCGGCTAGTCAAAGCGCTCCGGCGCGGCTCGGCGCACGAAAGGGTGTTTGATGCGATATTCCAGATGGTCTGCCGCCCTCGGTGTGCCCGTGGCGGCGGTGCTTGGCGTTGCCGTCGTCGGGCCGGTGGATGCGAGGCAGGGATGGGCATCGGGTGCGGCGGGGCCCGCCCCGGTTCATGTCGCGATGCCGGTGACGGAGCCGCCCGCGCCGCGCAGCGCGCTGCTGCACCTCGTGGCCAGTATCCGGCGTGGCTATCACGATGGCCGCTTCACCGGCCCCGCCTTCAGCGCCTATTACGGCTGGGTGCAGGTGCAGGTGGTCGTCACCGGCGGCAAGCTCGCCGCCGTCAACGTGCTGCGCTACCCCTCCGACCGGGTGACGAGCCGGCGCATCGCCCATCGCGCCCTGCCCTTGCTGGAGCGCGAGGTCATCAGGGCGCAGAGCGCCCGCGTTCACGCCGTCTCGGGCGCCACCCTGACCAGCCGCGCCTTCCTGCGTTCGGTGAGCGTCGCTCTGCGCCGGGCGTCCGGCTGAGCGGTCCGGCGGCGGGCCGTCATGCGCCAGACGCAGATCCTCATGGGGATGCCGATCACGGTCGAGGTCGTTGACGGCGCGGCGGCCTCGCTGATCGACGCGGCCTTCGCGTATTTCGCGGCCGTCGAGCGGCGGTTCAGCGTGTTCCGGCCGGACAGCGAGATCTCCGGCCTCAATGACGGCCGGATTGCCGAAGACGCGGTAAGCGCCGAGATGTGCGAGGTACTGCGGATCGCCGAGCGCACAAGGCGGGACACGTGCGGATATTTCGATATCCGCCGCCCCGACGGGCGGCTTGATCCGTCCGGCATCGTCAAGGGCTGGGCGATCCGCAATGCCGCGCGCATGATCGCGAGCGGCGGCGCCGGCAATTTTCTCGTCGATGCCGGTGGCGACATTCAAAGCCAGGGGCGGGCCGCGAATGGCGAGGAATGGTGCATCGGGATCCGCAATCCGTTCAACGAGGCGGAAACCATCAAGGCCATCCGGCCGCGCGGGCGGGGGGTCGCCACATCGGGCACCTATGTGCGGGGGCAGCACATCTACGACCCGCACCGGCCGGCCCGGCCGATCGAGGATATCGTCAGTCTGACCGTCATCGGCGCGGACGTGCTCGAGGCGGACCGCCTGGCCACCGCGGCCTTTGCCATGGGGCAGGACGGGATCTACTTCATCGAGGAGTTTGCCGGTCTCGAGGGCTACGTCATCGGGGCGGATGGCGTCGCCACACAGACGAGCGGGTTCAAGGATTATGTCGTGACATGATGAAACTGATCGATCGCACGCTCAACCGCGTCACCATGTACCGGCTGGTCCTGTACTACACTGGCGGTCTCGTCGGCATCACATTCCTGCTCGGCTTCGCAAGGCTGGTGCCCGAGGATCCGACGGCACTGACCTTCTCGTTCGTGCTGGTTCTCGGCACGTGCTGGGTGACGAACCGGCTGTTCACCGAGTTTCTGAGGGTTCCCGCCAACACCGAATCATTCACCATCACGGCGCTGATCCTGACGTTGATCCTGCCGCCCGTCACCTCGGCCGACGGGGCGGGGGTTGCCGGGCTTCTGCTCGCATCCTTCATTGCCATTGCCTCGAAATTTCTCCTCGCCATCGGGCGCAAGCATGTCTTCAATCCGGTCGCCATCGGCGCGGTGATCGCCGCCCTCGTGCTCAATCGCCCGGCGACCTGGTGGGTCGGCGGGAACCTCACGCTGCTTCCCGTGGTGCTGCTCGGCGGCATGATGGTGACCCGCAAGGTGCAGCGGTTCGACATGATCGGCGCCTATGTTCTGGCCAATCTGGTGGCGACGCTGCTCACCACGCCGCTCGACATGGTGGGCATGGGGATCGAGCAGACGTTTCTCTACTCGCCGCTGCTGTTCGCCGGTTTTGCGATGCTGACCGAGCCGCTGACGGCGGCGCACGGAAAATGGTCGCGCCTGGTGTTCGGCGCCATCGTCGGCGCGCTGTCATCGCCCAACGTCCATATCGGCAGCCTGTATCCGACGCCGGAGATGGCCTTCCTCGCGGGCAATCTTTTTGCCTATGCCGTCAGCCCCAAGGGGCGTTTCAAGCTGACGCTGTTGCGCATCGAAAAAATGGCGGCCGGCTGCTACGATTATGTGTTCCAGCCGGACCAGAAGCTGGCGTTTCAGGCCGGCCAGTATCTCGACTGGACGCTCGACGTCACCAATCCGGACAACCGGGGCAATCGCCGGCCCTTCACCATTGCGTCGGCGCCGAGCGAGAAGGAGGTTCGTCTCGGGGTCAAATTCTACCACGAGCCGAGCACCTTCAAGGCGTCGCTCTCATCCATGCAGCCCGGGGACGTGATCTTCGGCTCGCAGATCGCCGGCAGCTTCACGCTGCCGAAGGATCCCACCGAAAAGCTCGCCTTCATTGCCGGCGGCATCGGCATCACGCCGTTCCGAAGCATGATCCAGGAGCTGGTCAATCGCGGTGAGCCGCGCTCGATCGTGATGCTGTACGGCAACAACAGGCTGGCGGACGTGGCCTATAGCGAGATCTTCCACCACGCCAGACACCATCTGGGCCTGCGCATCGTCTACGCCGTCGCCGAGCCCGAGGCGCCGGGGTATGACGTGCATGAGGGCTATATCGACGAGGATCTGATCCGGCGGGAAATTCCGGACTGGACCGAGCGGACCTTCTACATCTCGGGGCCGCACGCCATGGTGGTGCGCTTCCAGCAGGCGTTGCGGCAGCTGGGCGTGCCGCGGTCGCGCATCCGGCTCGATTATTTTCCGGGCTTCGCCTGACGCGCGCGCCGCACGCGCGGGCGGGCGGGTGCGCGGCGCCGTCAGGCCATGTCGGGCGGAGGCCGGCGGATCGTGATCCCGGCGAGTGCTGCGATGTCGCAGTCGGCGTATTTGCTGGCGTGGCCGATGACGAGGAAGTCGGTCGGCCCGCCAATGGCGAGCGCCGCGTGGTGCCATGTGCCGGGGGCGAAATTCACCCCCTGGGCGCCATTCGTGCGAAAGGCCCGCAGGCTCGCAGGGTCGGGGGCATGCGGGCCAAGTGCGACGATCACCAGGAAGGCGCGGCCGGAAAACGGCATGAACAGCTGGCTCGACCGTGGATGCCGCTCCATGGACCGGCATTCCATCGGCAGGGCCGTCGGCGTCACGCGCATCAGGCTCATCTGCGGCCGGCCGCCCGGCGCTGTCAGCACCAGCTCGGTCAGATCGTCAAATCGCAGTGCGGTTCCGCCATTGGCGGCATAGCCGCCGGTGGGCGGTATTTCGATCACCGTGCCGTACGGGGCGAAATCCGCCCGGGTCAGCGGGGCGGGCGTGATCTCGCGTGTCATCGGGCGAAGGCGATGTCGCGGTTGATGTCCTTGTAGAGGAGGTAGGCGGCGTCCTGCCATCCGGTGCAGTAGAATTGCTGCGGCACATACGACCCCATCCAGATGAAATCGCCCGTCCAGCACTCGTGCCAGTCGCGTCCGAGCAGGTAGAGCCCCTGTCCCTGGAGCATGTAGAGCCCGTGCTCCATGATGTGGGTTTCGACGAACGGAAAATGGGTCCCGGGGGCGAAGCTCAGGATGTTCACCGCCATGTCGAAGGCGAAATCCTCGTCCGGCAGAAGATGCTGCCAAATGCGGCCCTCGGTGTGCTTCCGGCGCGGCGCCACCTGGTCCCGATGGCCGAAGATCGGAGCCGGGCTCCGATGGCCGGAAATGGCCTCGTAGGGGCGCTTGATCCAGATCGCGCGCACGGAGTCCCGCGCCCGCATGTCCAGGGCCGCGCCGGCCGGGGCGTAGGCAAATCCTCCGGCGCCGAGGGCCGCGCGCTCGGCCCCGATGCCGATCTCCAGCGTGCCGGAGACGATGTAGAGGAAGTGCTCCAGCCCGTCGGCGATTGGCTGCGTCGTGCCGCCGGCGGGCGCCATCTCGAGCAGCGCCTGGGCGAAGCGTGCGCCCATGGCGGGCGAGGTGTGAAAGCGCACGAGCGTGTCGCGCAGATAGGCAAGGCGGCTTTCGAGGATGCCCTCCGGCGGCATGACCGCGTAATGCGGCGTCACCATCGTGCGGTTATGGCCGAAAATGCCGGGCGGCGGGTTGGCGTGGGGCATGGTGTCAGCCTTCCTGTTGGCGGGGGATCGGCCCGCGGCGCGTCACGTCCGGGGCAGGGGCGTCATCGGCCTGCTCACCGGGGCCAGATTCGCCGGAAGAACCCGGCGATCTCCGCCGCCGCCAGATCCGGCGCCTCGCGATGCGGAAAATGCCCCACGCCGGGCAAGGGTTTCAGGTCCAGCACCGCGAAGCTCTCTGCGAGGCGGTCCGTCCAGGCGAAGGGAAAGAGGGGGTCATGCTCGGCCCAGCGCACGCAGGCTGGTGTCGTGATCGGGGGCAGGGCGGGCGCGTGTCCCTGCATCATGGCGATCCGTCCGGCATGGGCGGCGCGGTAATAGGCAAAGCCGCCGGCGAGGTTGCCGGGTTTGAGGAAATTCTCCACGAACTCGTCCATGACATCGTCGAACGCGTCCTTGCGGTGGGCCCAGTGGCGCAGGATGTGGCCGATATAGAGGGCGCAGGCTTCCCGCGAACTGCTCAGCAGCGCCGGCGCCATGTCCATCTGGTGGAAGGATTGATACCAGATTTCATTGAGCCGGTCGGGCGTGCCCATGCGGGCGCCGATTCCGGGATAGACGAAATCGAAGAAGAACAGGCCAGCGAACCGGTCCGGCACGGCCCGTGCCAGGGGTTGCATGACGGCGCCGCCGACATCGTGGCCGACCACGCCGACGCGGCCCAGCTTCATGGCATCGAGCAGGGCCAACATGTCCGCCGCGTGGTCCGCCGCACCCCATGGGCCGTCAGGCTTCGTGCTGTCGCCGAAGCCGCGAAGATCGGGCGCGATGACGAGGTAGCGTTCGCCGAGGCGCCGCATCACCGGCTCCCAGGTCAGCCAGAATTCGGGCCAGCCATGGAGCAGAAGCAGCGGCTGCCCGTGCCCTGTGCGTGCGACGTGAAACGTGCCGCCATTCGCCTGAACCGTCAGATGCTCCATCGTCCCCCTCCCTGCCTCATACGGTCGTGCGGATGGCCCTCGGCCGGCGGTGGCCGGTCACCGCGTGCGCGTCATGGGCGGGGCAGCGCGCCGATTTTTTCCAGGATGCCGCGCACTTCCTCGCGGCCGGCGCTGCTCAGCGGGCTCTGCGGCGGCAGGGGGGCGCCGACCGGGAAGCCCTGCAACTCCAGCGCGCCCTTGATGCAGGCGGCGAGGGCGTATTTCGCGAAGGCCTGGTTGACCGCCCAGAGCTCGCGCTGCAACGCCATGGCCGCTGGCCACTCGCCGCGCCGGGCGAGGTCGTAGAGCGCCACGCTCTGTCGCGGCACGACGCAGGCCGGCCCGGCCATCCATCCGACGCCGCCGATCATCATGACGCAGGCCGGAATGTGGGCCGAGGCGGCGAACACGCCCAGCTTGCCCTCGGTTTCGTTCAGGATCGAGAGCAGCCGGCCGGTATTGGTCGAGGCGTCCTTGATGTAGCCGATGTTGGGAATCTCGGCGAGGCGGCGGATGACCGGCAGGGAAAGGTCCGAGCGCTGGAATTGCGGATTCGTGTAGAGAACGACCGGGCCGGGGGTGGCCTCGGCCACGGCGCGGAAATAATCCTCCACCCCCTGCTCGGAGATCGGGAAATAGGCTTCCAGGATGGCGAGCACCCCGTC
>JAGXAV010000721.1 GCA_018971455.1 Rhodospirillales bacterium | reverse complement strand
GCGGGCTCGGCCACCACTTGTTTTCGACGCCGACATGCACCCCCCCAGCCCCGGCCGCGCCGAGCATGCTGAGGCCGACCAGGGCCAGCGCCAGCCGCGCCAGCGGCCGCGGCACCACCAGCCCGACCAGGCCGAGGCCGATGGCGATGCGGTACGGCCAGCGCTCGACCAGGCACAGCGCGCAGGGCACCAGCCCGCCATACCATTGCGACGCGAGGGCCGTGCCGAGTGCCGCGGCGGCCACCAGGACGGACAGCGCAAGGGCCACCCGGAGACGAGGAACCATCATGCGAGCCATATGACCGGCCGGAGCGCGGGACGCAAGTTGCCGATCGGCAGGCCACCGGCTAGCGTCGTGCCAGACGGAGGATGCGCAGAATGACCAAGCCGGCAGGTATCAAACTGTGGGGTCGAAACAATTCCAGCAACGTGATGAAAGTGATCTGGCTGCTGGGCGAGATCGGCCTGCCCTATGAGCGCGTCGATGTCGGCGGGCCGTTCGGCGGCACCGCCACGCCCGAGTACCGGGCCATGAACCCGCTCGGCGTGGTGCCCAGCCTGGAGGAGGACGGCTTCACGCTGTTCGAGAGCAACGCCATCCTGCGCTACCTGTGCAACGCCCATGCCCCGGCCTCGTCCCTCTATCCGGTCGCCCCGCGCGCCCGCGCCGTGGTCGATGCGTGGCTCGATTTCCAGCAGACGGCGTTGAACCGGCCGCAATCCGTCGTCTTTCAGGGGTTGGTGCGCACCGCCCCCGAGAAGCGCGACAACGCCGCCATCGCCGCCGCCGCCACCGAGACCTCCGCGATCTGGGCGATCCTGGACGGCCGGCTCGCCAGCCGGCCCTTCCTCGCCGGCGCCGATTTCACCCTCGCCGACATCGCCTTCGGCGTGCATGTCCATCGCTGGTTCAACATGGCCGTCCCGAACCGGCCGGAAGCCCCGCACCTGCACGCCTGGTACCAGCGCCTGCTCGCCCGCCCGACCTACAAGGCCCATTGCGCCGGCCCGGTGACCTGACGCTACCGCCCGGCCAGGCGCGACAGCCAGGCGCGTACGCCCGCGGCATCGGTGAACACGTCCTGCACGCGCCAGCCCAGCCCGCCCAGGGCGCGCGCGGCGCGCATGCCGTCCTCGTCGGTGACGTCGTCGCCGATATAGACCGGCCGGCGTCCCGCAAACGGCGCGCGGCCCATAAGCGCCGCGACGGCGCGGGCCTTGTCGACGCCGCGCGGCTTGACCTCCCAGGCCATGTGCGCGGACATCACCGTGAACCGGTCCGCCGCCTCGCCGGCCAGCGCCTGCAACGCGGCCAGCAGCGCCGGGCCCTCGGCGGGGGCCAGGCGGTAATGCAGCACGAAGCTCGCCTGCTTGCGTTCCAGCAGCACGCCCGGCCGCGCGGCCGCCAGCCGCCCGGCCTCCTCGAGCCAGGAATGCGGAATTTCGGGCAGGCTCGCGCGGCAGATCGGCGCCTGGGGGGCATGCCGCACTGCCGCGCCGTGCT
>JAGXAV010000720.1 GCA_018971455.1 Rhodospirillales bacterium | reverse complement strand
GGCATCGTCCACCGGCTCGACAAGGACACTTCGGGCGTGATGGTCGTGGCCAAGACCGAGCAGGCGCTGGCCAGCCTGTCGGCCACCTTCGCCGCCCGCGACCTCGACCGCGCCTACCTCGCCCTGTGCTGGGGCCTGCCCAACCCGGCGGCCGGCAGCATCGAGGGCGCGATCGGGCGGGACCCGCGCGAGCGCAAGCGCATGGCCGTGGTTGCCCGCGGCGGCAAGGCGGCGCGCACCGATTACCGGCTGCTCGGCCAGCATGCCGGCGCCGTCGGCCTGCTCGCCTGCAAGCTGGCCACCGGGCGGACCCACCAGATCCGCGTCCATCTCGCCCATGCCGGCCATCCGCTGGTCGGCGACAGCGTCTATCTGCGCCGCATCCCCGCCGTCGCCCGCGGCCTGCCCGAGCCGGTGCGCCGGAGGCTGCTCGATTTCCCGCGCCAGGCGCTGCACGCCGCCCGGCTCGGCTTCGCCCACCCGCGCACCGGCGCGCCGCTCAGCTTCACCACCCGCCCGCCGCCCGATCTGGCCGCCTTGCTGGCCGAGCTGGGCCTCGATCCCGCGCTCGGGCCGGATCGCGGCGGGGCCGTTCTGACGGAAACTTAATCCCGACTCCATTAGTCCGGTATCTTGACGCCAGACCGGGCGTTCTGTATAACCACGCACAGCGAGAAGGCGGGCTCAGGTGACCGCTTTCCATACCGTGCGAGGGTCGGCTGCCTTGGGGAGGGGCCGGCACTCGGGGACACGGAACACCACCTGGTTCGGCCGCCGGGCCATCGCTGCCGCGGCGGCAGGACAAATCATCGGGCGGGATTGCAGGCTGTGCCGATCCGGGCAGCCCGGCGCCACGCCCCGACGAAAGGAGCCTTGCCATGGTCTCTGCCGTCATCAATGTGGCACCCGAGGGCAACCTCACGCGCTACCTCCAGGAGATTCGCAAATTCCCGATGCTGACGCCGGAGGAGGAACTCGCCCTCTCGCGTCGCTGGCGCGACCATGAGGACATGCCGGCCGCCCATAAGCTGGTCACCTCGCATCTGCGCCTCGTCGCCAAGATCGCCATGGGCTATCGCGGCTACGGCCTGCCGGTCGGCGAGCTGATCAGCGAGGGCAATGTCGGCATGATGCAGGCCGTCAAGCGCTTCGACCCGGATCGCGGCTTCCGCCTGGCCACCTACGCCATGTGGTGGATCCGCGCCGCCATCCAAGAATACATCCTGCATAGCTGGTCCCTCGTGAAGATGGGAACCACGGCGGCGCAGAAGAAGCTGTTCTTCAACCTGCGCCGGCTCAAGGGGCAGATGCAGGCGATCGATGACGGCGATCTGCGGCCCGAGCAGGTGGCCAAGATCGCCCATGCCCTGGCGGTGCCGGAGCAGGACGTCGTCAACATGAACCGCCGCCTCTCGGCGCCCGATCACAGCCTCAACGCTCCGGTGCGCGCCGACAGCGAGGGCGAGTGGCAGGACTGGCTGGTCGATGAAGGCGACAGCCAGGAGACGGCG
>JAGXAV010000719.1 GCA_018971455.1 Rhodospirillales bacterium | reverse complement strand
CACCCGCGTGGAAGGCGGCGATGCCTACAACGTGATCCCGCAGACCGCCGCCATCCGCGGCACCGCGCGCACCATGAAGCGCGAGACCATGGATCTGCTGGAGAGCGCCATGAAGCGCGTCGCCCGCGGTGTCGCCGAGGGGTTCGGTGCCACGGCCGAGGTCGATTTCCGTTTCCTTTTCGCGCCGCTGGTGAACGATGCGGCCGAGACCGACGCGATGGTGCAGGCCGCCGCCGCCGTGGTGGGTGCCGCCAATGTGGAGGCCAACGGCCCGCAGGTGATGGCATCCGAGGATTTCAGCTTCATGCTCGAGGCGGTGCCCGGCGCCTACATCAACATCGGCAACGGCGACACGGTGGGCAGCTGCCAGGTGCACAACCCGGCCTATGATTTCAACGACGAGGCGCTGCCCTACGGTGCCGCGATGTTCGCCGAACTCGTCGAGCACAAGCTGGCGCGCGCGCAGGCGGATTGAAGCCGGACCAGATCGGGAGCCCTGTCATGACGGCCTTGGACACCATCACCGGCTTTGCCGACGAGCTGACCGCCCTGCGGCGCGATTTCCACGCCCATCCCGAGCTCGGCCTGGAGGAGCACCGCACCGCCGCGATCGTCGCCGCCAGGCTCGCCGAATGGGGCATCGAGGTGCATGCGGGAATCGGCGTCACCGGCGTCGTCGGCGTGCTGCGCCGGGGCGAGGGGCCGCGGATCGGCTTGCGGGCGGATATGGACTGCCTGCCGATGGAGGAGCAGACGAACCTCGATTACCGCAGCCAGACGCCCGGCCGCATGCATGCCTGCGGGCATGACGGCCACACCACCATGCTGCTCGGCGCCGCGAAATACCTTGCCACGTCCGGCAATTTCAAGGGCACCGTCAATTTCATCTTCCAGCCCGGCGAGGAGGGCATCGGCGGCGCGCTGGCCATGCTGAAGGACGGGCTGTTCGAGCGCTTTCCGTGCGACGCCATCTTCGCCATGCACAACCGCCCCGGGCTGCCGGTCGGCCAGTTCGCCATCAGCCCCGGCCCGTCCGCGGCCGGCGGCGCGTTCTTCGACATCACCGTCACCGGGCGCGGCTCGCACGGCGCACGGCCGGAGGGCAGCATCGACCCGGTGCTGACCGCCTGCCACATCACCACCGCGCTGCAATCCATCGTCGCCCGCAACGTGCCGCCAGCCGATACCGCCGTGCTCAGCGTCACCCGTGTCACCGGCGGCGATGCCTATAACGTGATCCCGCAGACCGCGACGATCGCCGGCACCGCGCGCGCCTTCAAGCCGGAGGTCATGGCGCTGCTGGAGAGCGCCATGAAACGCGTCGCCCGCGGCGTGGCCGAGGGGTTCGGTGCCACGGCCGAGGTCGATTTCCGCGTCATTTTCGCGCCACTCATCAACGACCCCGCGCGGACCGATGCCATTGCCGACGCCGCCGCCTCCCTGGTCGGCGAGGCGGCGGTGGACCGCGCCAAGCCGCCGGGCATGGGCTCGGAGGATTTCAGCTTCATGATGG
>JAGXAV010000718.1 GCA_018971455.1 Rhodospirillales bacterium | reverse complement strand
GGTGCGCGTGGCGCGCCAGAACGCGCGGCTCAACCAGCTCGGCCGCCGCGTCCGCTTCGCCCGCGCGGATGGCTGGTCGGCGCCGCTGCTGGCCGCCGCCGGGCCGTATGGCCTGGTGTTCGCCAACATCCTCGCCCGCCCGCTCTGCGGCATGGCGCGCCACCTCGCGCGCCACCTCGCACCCGGCGGCACGGCGATCCTGGCCGGGTTGCTCGACACCCAGATCAACTGGGTGCTGGCCGCCCACCGCCGCCAGGGGCTGGTGCTGGAGCGCAAACAAAAAGAGGGCCGCTGGGCGACCCTCGTTTTGCGTCGGAAGTAGAAATCCGGCCGCGGCGCGGCCGGGAAGCGAAATCAGGCGGCGGCGCGGCGGGCGCCGAAACGCTCGGCGTTGCGCTGGGAGGCAAAGCCCGTGTCGAACACCAGGCCGAGCTCGGCGCGGGCAAGGCCGATATCGGCCAGCTCATGGTCGGACAGGCCGCGCAGCTCGTCCATCACCATGCGGCGCTGGCCGGCCTGGGCAAGCCAGCGGCCGACGGCGCCGAGGCGGGCCAGAACGCCGCTCTTGGTTTCCACCGACGCGGTGGCGGGCAGGCCGGCATCCTCGTCGCGGAAATAGTGCGACAGGCTGTTCGGCATCAGAAGAGCGATCTCTTCCTTGGCAACAAAGGCATTCATCGTCGTCGTCCCTGCGTGCGACCGTGGCGGGCGACCTGCCAGATCGGCTGTCGTCTCGCGGTCTTGCTGCGACGCAACATGAGCGCTTCGAAGGTCCGAAAAAAGCGACGAATCCTCCCGCCAGCCATGCGTATGACGCATGGTGACGAGCGGAGATATGAATTTCGGGTTAAGAGCGTCCGACCCGGCGCGTGGCCGAATCCCGTTCCTCGTTCCAGCGCGCGACGAATTCCGGGTCGAACAGATGCGGCACATCGGCCCGGATCAGGCCGAAATCGGCCAGCTCGCGATCATCCAGCATGTCGAGCTCGGCCAGCGACACGGCGCGGGCGCGCCGCTCGGCCACCCATCCGAAAAGGCGGTGCAGCGCGCCGAAGAGACGCCAGCGCGCCACCTCGGGCTGCGGCATGTGCGCCGCCTCGTCCTTGAAGTAATGAGAGAAGGTTCCGGCCATCATCAGGTCGGACGGACTGTTCTGGGCGGAGGAGCGTACGGACATCGCGGAAAACCCCATGATTGGACTTGGGCTCGGTGCGGCGTCCTGGACTTCGTCGCGGCTCGTGTTGCAGTGCATCATGAGATTTGGTGCGCTGCAATACGAAATTGCCCCCCCTTCCGCCGCCTCCCGGCCTTGGACGAAACTTCGCAATAAAACCATGCTGACCGCCGCGACCGCCGCAATTTTGCTCAACCCGAGCCCGAGACCCGTGCAATGAACAACGCCCGCCTCGCCGATCTGCGTGCCGAACTCGCCCGCCAGGGCCTCGACGGCTTCATCGTCCCGCGCGCCGACGAGCATCTCGGCGAATACGTGCCGCAGAATGCCGAGCGGCTGG
>JAGXAV010000717.1 GCA_018971455.1 Rhodospirillales bacterium | reverse complement strand
CGTCGCCAATGCTGCGCCCGCCGCCCGGGTGCCGAGAAGGCCGCCGATATCGGCGGTGGTCTCCCCGGCGGCCACGGCCGCGGCCACGCCGCGCTCGATGGCCGCGGCCGCCTCGCCGAAATGCGGCGTGCCGGTGCGCCGCCCGTGCCATTCCAGCAGCAGCGCCGCCGACAGCACCAGGCTGAACGGATTGGCGATGTCGCGCCCGGCGATATCGGGGGCGCTGCCGTGCGCCGCCTGCGCCATCGCATGCGTGGTGCCGGCATTGATCGATCCGCCCATGCCCAGACTGCCCGACAGCTCGGCGGTGAGATCGGAGAGGATGTCGCCGAACATGTTGGTGGCGACGATGACATCGAAGCGTCCCGGCTCGCGCACCACATGGGCCATCATGGCATCGACGATCTTCTCATCCGTCGTCACTTCGGCAAACTCCGCGGCCACCTTGCGGCATTCCTCGAGGAACATGCCGTCGGTCACGGTCAGCACATTGGCCTTGTGCACCACGGTCACATGCCGCCGCCGGCGCATGGCCAGCTCGAAGGCGGCGCGGGCGATGCGGGCACAGCAGGCGCGGGTGATCCGGCGGATGGCGATGGAGACGTCCGGCGTCACCAGGATTTCGCCGCTGCCGGCTTCCATGTTGCGGTCGGCATAGAAGCCCTCGGTGTTCTCGCGCACCACCACCAGGTCCATCTCGCCGCACCGCCCGGGCAGGCCGGGATAGGTGCGCGCGGGCCGGATGTTGGCGAACAGGTCGAGCCCCTTGCGAAAGAAGCGCGAGGGCCCGACCTCGGCGGGATAATCGAACGTCGAACTCGGCCCGAGCAGCAGCCCGTCGGCGGCGCGCACGATGTCGAGCAATGCCGGGCGCACCGCGCTGCCATGGCGGGCGATGCTGTCATGGCCGACGACATCCTCGATCGTCGTGACCCCGAGCTGAAAACGTTCGGAGGCGGCGTGCAGAACCTCGCAGGTGGCCGCCGTGATCTCCGGGCCGATGCCATCCCCGGCCAGCACCACGAGTCGCATTGTTTTCTCCCGTCTTTTCCCGGGCTAGGGTGGGCGAGGCCGGCCGTGGCGGCAAGGCGGTCCAAATAACAATTACAAATAGTGTAATTCAAATAATTCCTTGAAACTTTGTGAAATCCGCCTAGAACGCCGGCCCGGAACCGACGCATCCCGCAAGGAGACGACCATGGACAGCACCCATCCCGAAACCCTCGCGCTGCATGCCGGCTGGCGGCGCGACGAGGCGACCAATGCCGTCGCCGTGCCGATCTACCAGACCACGTCCTACCAGTTCGACAGCACCGCGCACGCGGCCAACCTGTTCGCGCTCAAGGAATTCGGGAACATCTACACGCGCATCATGAACCCCACCGCCGATGCTCTGGAAAAGCGCGTCGCGGCGCTGGAGGGCGGGGTCGCCGCGCTGGCCGTCGCCTCCGGCCAGGCGGCCTCGGCAATGGCGGTGCAGAATCTCGCGCGCGTCGGTGACAACATCGTCGCCTCG
>JAGXAV010000084.1 GCA_018971455.1 Rhodospirillales bacterium | reverse complement strand
CATCGTCGACAGGTCGCGCAGATCGCGCCGCAGACGATCGGCCTTGGCGAGCCGCACCTCGACCGCCGCATGGGTCGCGCACCAGATCGGCACGGCGCGCGCCAGCAGGGCGGCGCCGGGCGGGGTCAGCACCAGGCGCCGGCTGCGCCGGTCTGCCGGATCGGCCGTCTTCTCCACCAGCCCGCGATGTTCCAGCGGTTTGAGGGCGGCGGTCAGCGTGGTGCGATCCATGGCCAGCAGCGACGCCACCGCCCCCATGGCCGGCGGCACGGGCCGGTTCAGCGACATCATCAGCGAGAATTGTCCGTTGGTCAGGCCGAGCGGGCGCAGCGCCTCGTCGAAGCGCCGCGCCAGCGCGCGCGCCGCCCGCTGCGCGTGCAGGCAGAGGCAATGGTCGCGGACATGCAGCGTGGTCTCGAAAGGCACGGGGGCGGCGTTTGACATGCGCTAATAGCGTTGATATCAACGTATATGTCAAGCCCGCGCATCCTCGGCTGCTCAGCCCCACCGCCATTCGCGCCATCGCCGGCATTCAATAAGGAAGAACCGCAATGACAGAGCATCTCGGCAGGTTCGTCTGGTACGACCTGATGACCACCGACCCGCAAGCCGCGGCGGCCTTCTACGGCGATGTCATCGGGTGGCGGACGCGTGATTCCGGCCTGCCCGATCGGTCCTACACCATCCTCCTCGCCGGCGAGACGGGTGTCGGCGGGCTGATGGCGCTGCCGCCGGAGGCGTGCGCCGCGGGCGCCCGGCCGGGATGGAAAGGCTACATTGCCGGCGGCGAGGTCGACAGCGCCGTCGGGCGGGTAAAGCAGGCGGGCGGCACGGTGCATCATGCCCCTGAGGATATTCCCGGAATTGGCCGCTTCGCCGTGGTGGCCGACCCGCACGGCGCGGTCTTCACGCTGTTTCACGGCGCCAGCGCGCCGCCGCCGCCGCTCCCACCGGGCATGCCGGGCACGATCGGCTGGCACGAATTGCAGGCCGGCGACATGGAGAGCGCCTTTGCCTTCTACAGCACGCTGTTCGGCTGGACGAAGGACCACGCCTTCGACATGGGTGCGATGGGCACCTACCAGATCTTCGCGCAGGGCGGCGTGCCGATCGGCGGCATGATGACCAGATCCGCCGCGGTGCCGATGCCGTTCTGGCTCTATTATTTCAACGTCGATGCCATCGATGCCGCCGTCGCGCGGACGACGGAGCGGGGCGGCGCCCTGATCAACGGGCCGATGGAGGTGCCCGGCGGCCTCTGGGTCGCCCAGTGCCGCGACCCGCAGGGCGCCATGTTCGCCATGGTGGCGCCGCGGCGCTGACCGCGCGCGCCCGCGCGGCCGCGCACGGGCCGGGATTGCCTCGCGCGGCGCGGCGCGGCAGGCTCGGGAAATGGCCGTATTCGTCTGCCCGACCCCCGGCGGGGAGAATCGCGAGCGCCTGAGCAGTCGGCGCATCGCCGTGGCGCCATGTTGAACGCGCTCACGCTGCTGGTGCTGTGCCAGTTTGCCGGGGAGGTGATCGCCCGCTTCATCGGGCTGCCGATTCCAGGCCCGGTGGTCGGCATGGTGCTGCTGCTCGCGGGACTGGTGCTGCGCGAGCGCTACAACGGCGCCGCCCCGCCGGCCGAGCTGCGCAGCACCGCGGGCGGGCTGCTTTCGCACCTCTCGCTGCTCTTCGTGCCGGCCGGCGTCGGCGTGGTCACGCAGCTCGGCGTGGTCGGGCGCAACCTGCTGCCGATCGCCGTCGCCATTGTGGTTTCCACCTTCCTCGGCCTCGTGGTCACCGGCTGGGTGATGCAGCGCCTGTCGCGGGCCGAGGATCTGTAGCGGTGGACAAGCTGTTCCATCTCTGGGTCTATCTGGAAACCACGCCGCTGCTGGGCCTGGCCGCGACACTCGTCGTCTACCGCTTCGCCGTGATGGCGAGCCGGGCGGCCGGCGGGCATATCCTGGCCAATCCGGTGCTGCTTTCCATCGGCACGCTGGTGCTTCTTCTGCTGGCCACCGGCACGCCCTATGCCGCCTATTTCCAGGGCGCGCAGTACATCCACTTCCTGCTCGGCCCGGCCACGGTGGCGCTCGCCCTGCCGATGTACTCCAATCTCGCGCGCATCCGCCGCTCGGCCGGCGCCATTCTGCCCGCCATTCTCGCCGGGTCGGCCACCGCCTCCCTCAGCGCCATGCTGATCGCCCGCGCCCTCGGCGCGCCGCGCGAGGTGGTGGTGTCGGTGGCGGTGAAATCGGTCACCACGCCGATTGCCATGGGCATCGCCGAGCAGATCGGCGGCGACCCGTCGCTGGCCGCGGCCTTCGTGCTGATCACCGGAGTCTCCGCCATCCTCCTTGCCGGCCCTTCCCTGTGGCTGGCCGGCATCCGCGACCCGCGCGCCCGGGGCCTGGCCGGCGGCACCGCCGGGCACGGGCTGGTCACCGCCCACATGCTGCTCACCTCGGAGACGGCCGGCGCCTTCGGCGGGCTGGCGATCGGGCTGAACGGACTGATCACCGCCATCATCGTGCCGCTGCTGGCGACGCTGGTCGTCCGATAGGGCCCCGGCCTCCTGGAGAATCGATGTTTTCCAGAGCACGTCCATCCGACCTGACGATTCCATCAGGTCGGATCGCGCTTTAGCGCCAGCGCGCCAGCCGCGCCGCCGCCTCGGCCATGTCGGCCTCCGGCCCGCAATAGCTGAAGCGGATGAACCCGCGGCCGCGCTCGCGATCGAAATCCACCCCGGGCGATGCCGCAACGCCCGCCTCCGCCAGCATGCGGCGGCAGAAATCCTCGCTGTCATTGGTCCGCGCCGAGACGTCGGCATAGAGGTAGAAGGCGCCCTCGGCCGGGCTCGGCGTCGGGAAGCCGGCGGCCGGCAGCGCGGCCAGCAGCAGGTCGCGCGAGCGGCGATAGCGCGCCACGTTGGCCTGCAACTCGGTGGTGCACCCGAATGCCGCCTCCGCGGCGATCTGGGCGATGTGCGGCGCGCTGATGAACAGATTCTGCGCCAGACATTCGACCGGTCGCAGCAGATCCTCCGGCAGCACCATCCAGCCGATACGCCAGCCCGTCATGCTGAAGTATTTCGAAAAGCTGTTGATCACCACGGCCGATTTGCTGAATGCCGCGGCACTGCTGAGCGGCACGTCATAGTTCAGCCCGTGATAGATCTCGTCGCTGATCAGGCGCACGCCATGGCGGTCGCACCAGATCGCGATGGCGGCGAGTTCGTCGGGATGCAGCATGGTGCCGGCGGGGTTGCACGGGCTGGCGACGATCAGCCCGTCGGGCAGCGGATCGAGCGCCTCGAGCATGGCGATGCTGGGCTGGAAGCGGGTCGCCGGCCCGGAGGGCAGCAGCACCGGCTGCATGCCGAGCGCGGTCAGGATGTTGACGTAGGGCGGGTAGAAGGGCGCTGCCATGGCGATGCGGTCGCCCGGATTGAAGGCGGCGAGGAAGGCGAGCGGGAACGCGCCCGACGCCCCCATCGTCACCGCCACGCGCGCCGGCGCGATGTCGATGCCGTACCACTCCTGGCTATGCCGGGCGATGCGCGCGCGCAGGGACGCCCGCCCCAACGCCTCGGTGTAGCCCATCGCCGCCCCGCCGCCGAGGGCAGCCTGCACCGCCGCCACTGCGCCGGCGGGCGCACCGGTGCCGGGCTGGCCGACCTCCATGCGGATGACGTGGGCCGCACCGGGCGGCAGCGCCGCCTGGGCGGCATTGGCCGCGGCGATCACGTCCATGACGATGAAAGGCGGCGCCGCGGCGCCCCGGCCGACCTTCAGCGCCATCAGTTGCTGCCGGCGGCGAGCCCCGCGCCGCGCGGATCGGTCGCCCAGCCGCAACTGCCGTTCTCGCCGGGGAGATATTGGCTGCACGCAATGATGTTGGCGCGGCCCGGCCCCGGCACGGCGCCCGGCGCCGGCTGCGACCGGCCGGCACCTCCCGCCAGCGCCTGCATCATTCCCGCCGCGGTGGCCAGAGGTGCCCCTTCCTGGCCGGAACTCGCCACGGCGGCGCGGAAGGCGTGGACATTGGGGTTGTAGGCGATCGCC
The DNA here is from genome assembly GCA_018971455.1 of Rhodospirillales bacterium. Taxonomy (GTDB): domain Bacteria; phylum Pseudomonadota; class Alphaproteobacteria; order Acetobacterales; family Acetobacteraceae; genus REEB85. The sequence continues at coordinate 3,778 of JAGXAV010000084.1, read as the reverse complement.
GCGCTGAGCAGGGGCGGCGGGAAGGCGGATGGCGAGGCCGCCAGCACCATGCCGGTACTGGGCGCGATGCGCCCGGTGCCGAACAGATTGTCCATGGTCAGCGCGCAGGTCACGGCATTGCCGTTGCGGTCGAGCACGGCAAAGCTGGTGGAGGCGGGCAGGGCGGGCAGGCCGGCGGCGGCCACATTGCCGGCCAGGATCGCCTGCGGCGTGATCCCGCCTTGGCGCCACCGCGCGGCGGCGGCCAAGGCCCGCGCCGTTGCCGCCGCGTCATCAGCGGGGTTGGCGCGCAGCGCCTGGAAGGCGGCGGCGGCGGCCAGCCCGCCATCGGCTGGCGGGGGCAGGACAGCGACCAGATCAGGCCCCGGCGCAGGCACGGTCAGCGGGGCTGTCACTTGCGGCAGGGCCGCGCGCAGATCGGCGATGGTGAAGCTGCCGCCGGCCTGCCTGGCGGCGTCCGCCACGCGGCGGCCCAGCACGCCCTGATAGAGGTCGCCCACGCCGGCGACGCGGATTTGCGCCAGCGTGGCGCCCAGCTCGGGTTGCGCAAGGGGCGCGCCATCGGCCAGCGGGCGGCCGGCGCGGAAGAAGATGCGGTCCGCCTCGGGGTCGGCCGCCAACGGGCCGGCGACGACGGCGAGATCGCTGACCAGCGCGCGGCTGGCCGGAACACCGAAGCGCGCCAGGCGTTCGGCGGGGCTGACCAGCGTCTCGAAAGGCTGGCTGCCGTCGCGGGCATGCAGCGCGTAGAGCCCGCGCGCCAGCATCGGCACCGCGGCCGGGCGCGACGAGCCCGCCGTGCTGGCCGGTGCGCGCGGGGTGAACAGCACCGCCACCGGCCCGTCCTTGCCCGCGGCACCGGCGCGCCAGGACAGGCACGCCCCTCCGCCGCCCAGCCCGGCCCGGGAGGGCAGCGTCACGGCCAGCGCGAAGCCCAGCGCCACCGCCGCATCGGCGGCATTGCCGCCGGCCGACAGCACCCCGCGTGCCACCAGTGCCGCCTGCGGCTCGTCAGCCGCGACGGCGCCGAGGAACCCGCTGATATGGCCGACCTGCCCGGCGGGAGGCGCGCTGGGCCCGAACATCGAACAGCCCGAGGTCGCCATCGCGCAGGCGAGCAAGACGCTGAGCGAGCGAGCCTGTATGCTGCCGCGCATGGCCGAGCCGCTCATCCAGCCCGCCCGCCGTCGCGACCTGCTGCTGCTGGCCGCCTCATCGCTCGTTCGGCCGGTTCCGGCCGCGGCGCAGGTGGGTGGAGCGGCGGCCGGGGCGCGCCTGGTGATCATCCGCGACGCGGAAACCGAAACGCTGCTGCGCAATTTCGCCAACCCCCTGTTTCGTGCGGCCGGGGTGGATCCCGCCCTGGTGCGGATCGTGATCCTCCGCGACGCTGCCATAAACTCGTTCGTAGCCACCGGCAACCGGCTCTTCATCACCACCGGCCTGCTGATGCAGGCCCGCTCGGCGCTGGAGGTTGTCGGCGTGCTGGCCCACGAGACCGGCCACATCGCTGGCGGCCATCTCGCGCGGCTGCCGGAGGCCCAGCGCAACGCGCTGATCGAGTCCGTTGCCGCCCTGCTCATCGGCGTCGCCGCCGGCGTCGCCAGCGGCAACGCGGCCGGGTTCGGCGCCGCCCTCGGCGCTCAGCAGATGGCGCTGCGCGGCTATCTTTCCTTCACCCGTGGCATGGAGGCCTCGGCCGATCAGGCGGCGCTGACCTTCCTCGACCGGCTGCACTGGTCGGCGCGCGGCCTGCTTGCGATGTTCGACCGGCTGCAGAACGAGGAGGCGCTGCTGTCGGACGAGCAGGATCCCTATCTGCTCACCCACCCGCTGACCAGCGCGCGCATCGCGGCGGTGCAGGACCATGTCGATCACAGCCCGTGGAGCAACGCGAAGCTCCCGGCCGGCTTCGAACGACGCTTCGCCATGGTGCGGGCCAAGCTGCACGGCTTCCTCGACTCCGGCGCGGCGACGCTGGCGCGCATCCCGGCCGCCGACGCAACACCCCCCGCGCGCTATGCCCGCGCCATCGCCCTCTACCGGCTCGGCCACACCGCACCGGCCCTGGCCCTGCTCGACGGGCTGCTGCGCGACGATCCTTCCAGCCCCTGGCTCAACGAGCTCAAGGGGCAGATCCTGTTCGATGCCGGCCAGGTGCGCGCCGCCCTCGTGCCCTACCGGACCGCGATTCGCCTGGCGCCCGACCAGCCGTTGATCCGCGCCGCCCTCGGCCGCGCGCTGATCGAGACCGGCGACCGTACGCTGCTGCCCGAGGCAGTGCAGCAACTCCAGACGGCACTGGACGCGGCGCGCGGCGATGCCGATACATGGCGCAGCCTCGGCACCGCCTGGGGGCGGCTCGGCAATATCGGCCAAGCCGATCTCGCACTCGCCGAGGAGGCGTTGCTCAATGGCGATGTTCCGGCCGCCCACCGGCTTGCCGGGCAGGCGGTGGCCAGGCTGCCGCCCGGTCCGGCGCGGCTGCGGGCGCAGGATATCGGCAACGCGGTGAAGCGGGCGAACCGCGAAGGGTTCTGATCAAGAGGTTTTCTTTCATGAAGTGTCGTGCCGCCATCCTGCTCGTTGCCTTGATGCTTGCCATCCCGCGCGCGGCGCCCCTGGCACAGCCGGCGCCGGGGCAATCACCGGCCGCCAGCAGCTTCAGCGCGGCCCAGCGCGCCGAAATCGTGCAGATCCTGCGCGACGCGCTGAAATCGGACCCTTCCATCCTGCGCGACGCGGTCACCGCGCTCCAGCAGGATGACGGCCGCCAGCAGGCGCAGGCGACGCAGGCGCGCCTGCAATCCTTCGCCCCCGAACTGACCCGCACGCCGGGCGACCCGACCGCCGGCAATCCGCGCGGCGACGTCACGCTGGTCGAGTTCTACGACGTGCGCTGTCCCTATTGCCGCAGCATGCGCCCGGTGCTGGCCCGGCTCCTGACGCAGGACCGCAAGATCCGGGTGGTCTACAAGGACATCCCGATCCTCGGCCCGGGCAGCGTGCTGGCGGCCCGGGCGGTTCTGGCGGCCGCCCGCCAGGGCGCCTACCAGAAGCTGCACGACACGTTGATGGACGGCACCCCCAACATCACCGAGGCGGTGATCCAGAAGGCCGCCGAGGCCGACGGGCTGAACTGGAAGCGCCTGCGCGCCGACATGGATGCCCCCGCGATCCAGGCCCGCATCGACGCCAATCTGCGCCTCGCGGCCGCTCTCCATATCGAGGGAACCCCGGCCTATGTGATCGGCGACACGCTCCTGCCGGGGGCCGTCTCGCTCGCCGATCTGCAACATGCCGTGGCAGTGGCGCGTGCCCGCTGAGGTGCCGGCCGTTCGCCCCGCCCCGTTCGGCCGCGGCGAGGCACTCGCCTGCTTCGCGGTGGCGGTGATGCTGCTGGTGCTGGAGGGGGTCGCCACCCTGCCGGCTGTCCTGGCCGGCGGGCTGATCAACCCCGACAGTTTCATGCGTCTGGATCGCCTGCTCGCGCGCCTGGCCGGCGGCGCGCCGCCCGATATCGTGCCGCGCGGAGCCTCCGGGCTCGGTGCGCCCATCACCTCCTGGTCGCATCTGCTCGACAGCCTGCTGCTGCTGATCGCCGCTCCGTTGCGGCCGTTCATGGCCGAGCGGCCGGCCCTGCATGCGGCGGCGATCATCTTCGGCCCGCTCGGCGTCGGTTTGGTGGGTGCCGCCTGCGCCTGGGCGATGGCGCCGCTCGCCGAGAGGCGGTGGCGCTGGACGGCCGCCGCCCTGGCAGCCCTGGCCTCGCCGATCC
>JAGXAV010000716.1 GCA_018971455.1 Rhodospirillales bacterium | reverse complement strand
TCGGCCGCATGTCGGCCCTCGCCGCCGCCCGCCTCGGCTACCGCAGCCATGTGCTGACGCCGGAGCCTGACAGCCCGGCCGGCCAGGTCTGCGCCGGCGTCACCCTCGGCGAGTATGAGGATCCCCAGGCGCTGTGCGATTTCGCCGCCCGGGTGGATGTGATCACCTTCGAGTTCGAGAATGTCAGCGCCGAAGGGCTCGACCTGCTGGCCTCGCTGAAGCCGGTGCACCCGTCCCCGGCGGTTCTGCGCATCAGCCAGGACCGGCTGGCCGAAAAGACCTTCCTCAACGCCGCCGGGGTGCCCACCGCGCCGTGGCGCGCGGTCGCCACCCGAGCCGAGCTGGACGCCGCCGTGGCCGCCCTCGGCCTGCCGGCGATCCTCAAGACCACGCGCCTCGGCTATGACGGCAAGGGCCAGGCATTGCTGCGCACGCCGGACGATCTCGACGCCGCGTTCGACACCCTGGCACCGAAGCCGCTGGTGCTCGAGGGATTCGTCGATTTCGCCTGCGAAATCAGCGTCATCGTCGCCCGCGGCGCCGATGGCGCGCTGGCCGCCTTCGACGCGGTGCAGAACACCCATCGCGACCATATTCTCGACCTCACCCTCGCCCCGGCGCCGGTCAGCGAGCAGATCGCCGCCGCCGCCGGCCAGGTCGCCCGCCAGGTCGCCGAGGCGCTCGGGCTGGTCGGCCTGCTGGCGGTGGAGATGTTCCTCACCGCCGACGGCCGCGTGCTGGTCAACGAGATCGCGCCGCGCCCGCATAATTCCGGCCACTGGACCATCGATGCCTGCCCGGCGAGCCAGTTCGAACTGCATATCCGCGCCGTGGCCGGGCTGCCGCTGCCGGCGGCGACGCGCCATTCGGACGCGGTGATGAAAAATCTGGTCGGCCCGCGCGAGACCGGGCTGTGGCCCCGGATCCTGGCCATGCCGGGCCTGATCCCGCATCTCTACGGCAAGGCCGAGGCGCGGCCCGGGCGCAAGATGGGCCATGTCACGCGGCTGTTCCCGCGCGGCGCCCTGCCCGGCCCCTTCGGCATCGCCGCCGCCCTCGGCGAGCTGGCGGCCCAGGACCAGGACGCCTAGCCGCGCGATGCGGCGCCTGCCTCCGCCATGGGAGCTGGCCGCCACCGGCGCCGCCATGCTGGTGCTGGAAGGGATCGGCCTCGCGCTGCAATCGCCCGGCGAGCACCATGCAGCGTTTGCCGCCGTGCTGCTGGCGCAGGGCGCGCTCTACGCGGTCGCCGTGCGCGGCGTATGGGCGCAGCCGCGGGCCAGCCTCGGCCTCGTGCTCGCCATCGCCTGCCTGCTGCGCGCCGGCCCGCTGCTGGCGCCGCCGCACTGGTCCAACGACATCAACCGCTACGTCTGGGACGGCCGGGTGCAGGCCGCCGGCTTCAACCCCTATTGCTGCCTGCCCGACGATGCCCGCCTGGCCGCCCTGCGCGACAGCACGATCTATCCCGGCATCAACCGCGCGACGACCGCGCCGACGATCTATCCGCCCATCGCC
>JAGXAV010000083.1 GCA_018971455.1 Rhodospirillales bacterium | reverse complement strand
GCCGCCCGATCGGCCGCTTCCAGGCCATCCAGCACAACCTCGCCATCCTCGCCGGGCAATCCGCCGCCGCCGCCGCCGCCGCCTCGCTGGGCGCCGAGGCGATGGCCGCGGGGCTGCGCGTTCCCGCCATGGCGGCGGCCAAGATCCGCGCCGGCGAGGCGGCCGGCATCGCCGCCGGCATCGCCCACCAGGTGCATGGCGCGATGGGGTTCACCTACGAACATCGCCTGCATTTCTTCACCAAGCGCCTGTGGGCCTGGCGCGACGAGGATGGCGGCGAGGCGGAATGGAGCCTGCTGCTCGGGCGGCACGTCGCCGGCCGCGGAGCCGATCGGCTCTGGGCCGAAATCACCGCCCTGTGATCACCGCCCTGTAGCAAGCGGACCCCCAATGAGCGCACTCGCCTTCGCCCCGCCCCCGCCGGCCCCCCAGGCCGAGGCGCTGCGCGCCGAGGTGCGCGCCTTCCTCGCCGAGGCGCTGGCCGACCGCCCACCCGCCCGGCGCGCCGAGAGCTGGACGGGGTTCGACGCCGATTTCAGCAAACGCCTCGCCGCCCGCGGCTGGATCGGCATGACCTGGCCGCGCCGCTATGGCGGCCACGAGCGCAGTGCGCTGGAACGCTACGTCGTGCAGGAGGAGATGCTCGCCGCCGGCGCGCCCGTCTCGGCCCACTGGATCGCCGACCGGCAGAGCGGGCCGTCGATATTGCGCTTCGGCACCGAGGCGCAGCGGATGACGTACCTGCCCCGCATCGCCGCCGGCACGTGCTTCTTCTGCATCGGCATGAGCGAGCCCGATTCCGGCTCCGACCTCGCCTCCGTGCGCACCCGCGCCGTGGCGGTGCCGGGCGGCTTCCGCGTCAACGGCACCAAGCTGTGGACGAGCCACGCCCACGAAGCCCATGTCATGATCCTGTTCTGCCGCACCGGCACCGATCCGCAGGATCGCCAGGGCGGCACGAGCCAGTTCCTCGTCGATCTCGCGACACCCGGCATCACCATCCGCCCGGTGCATGCGCTCTCCGGCGAGCACCATTTCAACGAGGTGGTGTTCCACGACGTCTTCCTGCCCGATGACGCGCTGCTCGGCACGCTGGGCGGCGGCTGGCAGCAGGTCACCGGAGAGCTCGCCTATGAGCGCAGCGGGCCGGAGCGCTTTCTCTCATCCTTCACCCTGCTGGTGGAGCTCGTGCGCGCGCTGGGGCCCAACCCCGGCGAACGCGCGGCGATCGCCATCGGCCGGCTGGTCGCCCACATCGCCACCCTGCGCCGGCTCTCGCGCTCGGTCGCCGGCATGTTGCAGGCCGGCGAGAACCCCGCGCTCCAGGCGGCAGTGGTGAAAGACCTCGGCGCGCTGGTGGAGCAGGACATCCCGGAAATCGCGCGCGGCCTGGTCGCGGGCGACGCGCCCGCCTTCTTCGCCGTGCTGCACTACACCATGCTGCACGCGCCGTCGTTTTCGTTGCGCGGCGGCACCCGCGAAATCCTGCGCGGCATCATCGCGCGCGGCCTCGGCCTGCGCTGAGACGGAGATTACAATGTCAGACCCGGTTCTCTACGCGCAGGATGGCGGCATCGTCACCCTCACGCTCAACCGCCCGGAAATGCGCAACCCGATTTCCGAACCCGCCATGGTCGACGCCCTGGTGGCCGCCCTCGAACGGCTGTCCGCCGATGCCAGCGTGCGCTGCGCCATCCTCACCGGCGCCGGCAGCACGTTTTCTTCCGGCGGCGATATCCGCCGCATGCAGGACTCGCTCGAAGCCCGCGCCAGCCACCCGGGCGAGACGGTGCGCTACTACACCGCCGGCATCCAGCGCATTCCACTCGCCTTCGAGAGGCTCGACGTGCCGGTCATCGCCGCCGTCAACGGCCCGGCCATCGGTGCCGGCTGCGACCTCACCTGCATGTGCGATATCCGCATCGCCGCCGAAACTGCCCGCTTCGCCGAAAGCTTCGTCAAGATCGGCATCATTCCCGGCGATGGCGGCGCCTGGCTGCTGCCGCGGCTGGTGGGCTTTTCCAAGGCATGCGAAATGGCCTTCACCGGCGACCCGCTCGACGCACGGGAGGCACTCGCCTGCGGCCTCGTCTCGCGCGTGGTGCCGGACAGCGAATTGCTCGATGCCGCGCGCGCCCTCGCCGCCCGCATCGCCGCCAACCCGCCGCAGGCGGTGCGCATGACCAAGCGGCTGATGATGCGCGGCCGCACCATGGATCTCGCCCCGCTGCTGGAACTCTCCGCCAGCATGCAGGCGCTCGCCCACACCACGGCCGATCACGCCGAGGCCGTGCACGCCTTCATGGAAAAGCGCCCGGCCGTCTTCCGCGGCAGCTAGGGCGGGATGCGCCTTTCCTGAGGCGCATCCGCGGTTCCGAAGGCACCGGCCGCACGCGTCCGGTATCGCGGCCGAGGCCACCGCGCACGACGATATCACGCCGGCAGCCGCACCCGCGCCACATCGCCATCGAGCGAAAGTGCTGCGCCGAACGGCGCGGAAAGGGTCGCGAAACGGGCGAGAATGGCCGCGGCCTCGGCGCCAGCCGCCAGACGTGGGCGGCCGCGCAGATGCGCCGCCTCGCCGAGGCCCAGGCTGACCGGATGCAGCACGATCTCCACCAGCTTCCCCTCCGCAAAGGTGCAGATCGGCACGAGGGATTCCCAGAACCGCCGATCGGACGGAAAGCCCCGGCGGTCATTATCCGTGCGCGTACGATAGACCGCACCCGGCGTCGCCTCCGGGTCGGCGCGAAAACGCTCGTAGGAATCCGACGGCAGGCGCGAGACCAGCTCGTTCTGCCCGATGAAATTGCCCAGGCTGTAGAAGATCGGCCGGCCGCGGTGAAACTCCATCCCCCGCAGCAGATGTGGCCCATGCCCCACCACCAGATCCGCCCCCTCGTCGACCATGCGGCGCGCGAAGACCGGCAGGAACTCCGCCGGCACTTCCTTGTCCTCGCCCTGCTCGTGCGCATGGACGCTGACCAGCACGATATCGGCCAATCCGCGCGCCTCGCGCACCCAGCGCGCAATGCCGTCCATGTCCTTCGCCCGGGCCGTGGTGCGCAGGCCCACCTTGTCGGCGGCGCGAAACTCCATCTCGCCGAACGGCAGGATCGCCGGGTCGGAAGGCGGAAAGCGGAACCCGAGCTTCACCATCTGCTCCCGCCGCGCCTCGAGGCCGAGCTGTTCGGCCACCTCGCGCAGGGTGGCAAGCTGTGCCGCGGTCACCTCATGAACAACGTCATGCCGCAGCGGATTGACCCCCGGCCGGCCGCGCATATCCGGCCGCTGCGCGCTCGCCTCCTGCCCCTTGGCGAAGGTCGCCGTGCAGGACAGCAGGGCCACCGTGCCCTGCGGATGCGGGTGATAGGCCGGCCGCCGCGCATCCTCCAGGTTGCGCCCCATTCCGGCATGGCTCAGGCGCCGCCGATCGAGCGCCGCAAGCGCATGCTTGAGGCCGGCGATTCCATAATCGAGGCTGTGATTGGTCGCCGTGGCGAACAGATCGAAACCGGCCTCCACCAGCTCATCCAGCACCCATTCCGGCGCGCCGAAATGCGACCCGCCGCTCTCCAGCGCCGGATCACCCCGAAAATCATTGGGCAGCACTTCAAGATTGGTGAAGGAGATATCCGCCCCGCGGATCAGATCGAAAAGCGGCCGCAACATCGCATCGTCGCGCGTGTGCAGGCGCCGCTCGATGATGCTGTCGCCGGTCAGCGCCAGGCGCAAAGTCATGGCCGATCTCCTTGTCGCGTTGCCCCGGCGCCCCGGGCCGCCAGCATCGCCCGCACCGCCGGGCTCAGCAACGCCGCAAGCTCCGCCTCGTGCTCATAATCCGCCATCAGGGCAGCAATGGTCGCATCCCGCCCGGCCGCCGGATGAAAATACAGCTCGTTGAGTCCGTCCGGCAGGTTGGGGATCAGCCGCCGCAACCGCTCCTCGGTGAAATGCCCGCTCCACGCCAGGCCGAACACCGCATCATTGCACGTCATGCCGGCGCGGCGCACCTGGTGGCGCAGCAGGCGCGTCCACAGATGCAGCGCCCGCGCCCCCAGCCCCAACCGGGTGCGGCACGCCGCCAGCACCTCCGGCGGCTCGGCCGGCACGCGCACATGGCGCAGGCCGAACTCGCGGCCGATCGCCAGCATCAGCCCGCCGACCACCGGGTGCAGGTGCATGTGCTTGTGCGCATCGGCATGGTCCAGCACCAGCCCGGTCGCTGCGAACGCCGCGAACTGGGCCCGGATCTCGGCCGCCAGCTGCCGCCAGGCGAGGCAGAACCGAATCCCCAGCGCCAGCTGATCGGACGAGAACCAGCCGCGCTCATCGACCAGCGCCGGAATCTCCGCCGGCGGCAGCACCGCCCGCCCCTCGATCACCACCAGATGCAGCCCGACCCGCAGCCCCGGCATCGCCCGCGCCCGCCGCACGGCATCTGCCGCCGCGTCGCCGGCCACCATCAGGCTCGCAGCGCTCAGCACCCCCTCGCTATGCGCCCGCTCGATCCCTGCATTGACCGCCTCGGACAATCCGAAATCATCCGCGGTCAGCACGGGCGGTGTCATCGGGGAAGGCAGGATGCGGGCGCCGTCCTCGGCGGGGCCGGGCAAAGCCCCCGGCCTTGCCTCAGGCGGCGTCCCGATGCCGTTCGCGCAGGAACTGGAAGAACTCCACGCCCTCGCGCAACCGGCGCTTCATCATCTGCGGGCTGCGCACCATCTCGCCGACGATGGCGGCGATCTTGGGCGCGCGGAAATAGAAGCGCTTGTAGAAGGTCTCCACGGAATCAAAGATTTCCGTATGCGACAGGTGCGGGTAGTGCAGCGGCGCGATCTGCACGCCGTTCTCGTCGATCAGTTCGGCGTTCTCGGCATCGAGCCAGCCATTCTCCACCGCCTGCCGATGCAGGAAGGTGCCGGGATAGGGCGCGGCCAGCGAAACCTGCATGGTGTGCGGGTTGATTTCCGTCGCGTAGCGGATCGTCTCCTCGATGGTCTCCTTCGTCTCGCCGGGCAGGCCGAGGATGAAGGTGCCGTGGATCTTGATGCCGAGCTCGTGGCAATCCTTGGTGAACTGGCGCGCCACTTCGATGCGCATGCCCTTCTTGATGTTGTGCAGGATCTGCTGGTTGCCGCTCTCGTACCCCACCAGCAGCAGCCGCAGCCCGTTGTCGCGCAGCACCTTCAATGTCGCGCGCGGCACATTCGCCTTGGCGTTGCACGACCAGGTGACGCCCATCTTGCCCAGCTCGCGGGCGATCGCCTCGGCGCGCGGCAGGTTGTCGGTGAACGTGTCGTCGTCGAAAAAGATTTCCCGCACCTGCGGAAAATACTGCCGCGCCAGCCGGATTTCCTCGGCGACGTGGCCGGGGCTGCGCACGCGGTAATTGTGCCCGCCCACCGTCTGCGGCCATAGGCAGAAGGTGCAGCGGCTCTTGCAGCCCCGCCCGGTGTAGAGCGAGAGGTAGGGGTGCATGAGGTAGCCGATGAAATAATCCTCGATGCGCAGGTCGCGCTTGTAGACCTCCGTCACGAAGGGCAGCTGGTCCATGTCCTCGAGGATGGCGCGGTCCTTGTTGTGGACGATGGCGCCCTCGCGGTTGCGGAAGGAGATGCCGTCCACCGCCGCCAGATCGCGCCCCTCGGCGATCTCCTTGATGGTGAAATCGAACTCGTTGCGCGCGACGAAATCGATCGGCGCGCCCTTCTGCAGGCTTTCCTGCGGCTGAACGGCGACCTTGGCGCCGACCATGCCGATCATCAGATTCGGGTTGGCATCCTTCATCGCCTGCGCCACCCGCACGTCCGACGCGAAGGAGGGCGTGGAGGTGTGGATCACGCACAGCTCGTGGCGCGAGGCCTCGGCGGTGACGGTGGCCAGCGTCGTGCGCGCCGGCGGCGCGTCGATCAGCTTGCTGCCCGCCACCAGCGCGGCCGGCTGCGCGAGCCAGGTGGGAAACCAGAAGCTCTTGATCTCGCGCCGGGCCTGATAGCGCGATCCGGCGCCGCCGTCGAACCCGTCGAAGGAAGGCGGCTGGAGAAAGAGCGTCTTCATCATGGCAGAGTGGTTCCCAGTTTGGCCGGCGTCGCGTGCAGGATCTGGCCGCGCCATTCGACGCGGCTGCCGGCAAAGGCGGCCAGCAGCACGCCGACCGATATGAGGTCGCGCAGCGGGAGAAGCCAGAGACTGGCCGCCGATGCAAGCCCTGTTTCCGCCCGGGCGGCGCGGATGGCCGCGTCAACGGCTCCGGCCGCCGCCGCCCGCAACGCCCAGGCGGCCAGAAACAGCCCCAGGCTCCACGGCGCCACCCCGCCCGCCGCCACCGCCAGCGCCGCCCAGGCCAGCGGATATTGCAGCACCGAGAGCGCGAAGGCCGCCGGCTCCAGGGCGCGGATGGTGCGGGCCCAGCGCAGCTCGTGGCGCAGCAGCGCGGCGAATCCGGTCTCGGCCACCGTGGTCGTGGGCAGCGCCTCGCCCAGCGCCACCGACAGGCCGAGCCGGGCCACCAGCAGGCCGAGCAGATGGTCGTCCGCCAGATGGTCGGCCAGCGCCTCCAGCCCGCCGATGCGCGCCAGCGTCGCGCGCGACAGCGCCATGGTGGCACCCAGGCAGTCCTGCCGCCCCAATGCGCGGGCCGTCAGCGCGCCCGGCAGGAACACGTGGCTGATGCCGCTTGCCCCCAGCCGGCCGGCCAGCGTGGCGCTCGCCGCGCAGCCGGCATAGGGCAGGGTGACCAGGCCCACCCCGGGTGCGGCGAGCCCGGCGGCGATGCGGTCGAGATAGCCGGGCGGCGCATGCACGTCGCTGTCGGCGATCACCAGCCGCTCATGGCGGGCGGAGGGCAGCATGTTGATGAGATTGCCGATCTTGCGGTTGGCCCCGTGCGTCGCGGTGTCGATCACCAGGGCGATGTCGCGGGCCGGGAAGCGCGCGCGCAGCCGCGCCACCACCGCCAGCGCCGGATCGTCGGGACGCTGCACGCCGAAGACGATCTGGAAGGACGGATAATCCTGCGCGCACAGGCTCGCCAGCGCCTCCTCCAGCAGCGGCTCGTCGCCATGCAGCGGCTTGAGGATGGCCAGCGGCGGCCGCGCCACGCCCTCTCCGCCGCGGGGCCGGTCGGGTCGGCGCGCGACGAAGCGCCAGACCAGCGCCGCGCCGATCCCCGCCTGCGCCAGCCCGATGCCGGTCAGCACGGCCAGCACCACGGCAAGCCAGCTCACGATTTGCCGCCGGCCTCCAGGGCGGCGGCCTTGGCGCGCAGCAGGGCCGCGAGCTTCGCCGGCCCGCCCCCGGCCAGCACGCCGCGGAAATCCGACCGCTGCACCGCCACCCGGCTGATCGAGCCGTCGAGCAGGATATCCACCGCCCGCCACCCCTGGGCGAGCTGGCGCATCACGTAGTCAAGCTTCGTCGGATCGCCCTGCGGCGGCACCAGGCTGGTATGCACCACCTGGTCCTTGCCGATCGCCGCCGTCTCCGGCGCCACGACGAAACGCTCGCCGCCGAAACTGTCGAAATTGGCCACCCAGGTGGCGACGGTGAAGCGGGTGAACGCATCGAGCAGATCCGCCTGCTGCGCCGCGGGCATGCCGCTCCAGCCGAGACCGACCGAGTTCTGCAGGATGAGCGGCAGATCGAAGGCGCCCTGCACGGCGGGCAGCAGGCTCTGCGCGCGCGTGGCGAACGGCGTCGCCCGGCCGGCCTTCATCACCCCGATCAGCGCCGCCCCGAACACGGCGATCGGCGCCGCCGGCCCGCCATCGGCCGCCGCCAGCAGCGGCAGCGCCGCCAGCGCCAACAGCGCCCGTCGCGCCAGCACTGGCCGGCCGGTCACGCCCG
>JAGXAV010000715.1 GCA_018971455.1 Rhodospirillales bacterium | reverse complement strand
GACGCCCCCGAACAGCAGCACCAGCCGCACGTGCAGCCGGGAGCCCGCCGAGCCGCGCCGCCGCTCCACCCACATGCGCGTCAGCCGCGCCGCCAGCGCGGCCCCCAGCAGCAGCAGCACGACGAGGTTCGACAGCACCAGGGCGAAAACCTGGTTGGGCCGCGGCACGGTGCCGGCCAGCAGCACGAAGGTCGCCACCCCCAGCACCAGGGCGAAGGCGGCCAGCAGCAGCGTCACCGCCCGGCCGAGCAGCACATCGACCAGCCGCCGCCACCGCGAGGCGGCGGGCGCCCGGCGGGGCGGCTCGCCGGGCGGCTTCCTGGCCGCCCCAGGGACCGGTTCGAGGGCCGGTTCGGGGGCCGGTTCGGGGGCCGCCTCGGGCCGCAGCGTTGCCGGCGTGGCCGCGACGTTCATCTTGCTCCCCCGCTCAGGACAATCCGCGGATCACCGGAATCTCGAGGTCGCGGATCTTCTTGCGCAGCGTGTTGCGGTTCAACCCCAGCATGGCCGCCGCCTTGATCTGGTTGCCCCGGGTCGCCGACAGCGTCATCTGGATGAGCGGCCGCTCGATCTCGGCCAGCACCCGGTCATAGATATCCGACGGCGCGAGCCCGTCATCATGGGCGGCGAGGAATTGGCGAATATGCCGCTCCACCGCGCGGGCCAGCGGCTCCGGCGCGCCGCCGCCGCCGGGCGCGCCGGCGGCCATCGGCACCGGCTCGGCCGGCTCGGCCTCGGCAAGCTCGGCGCGCACCACATCGGCGCCGATCACCTCGTCCGGGCAGAGCGCTGCGAGCCGCCGCATCAGGTTCTCGAGCTCCCGGACATTGCCCGGCCAGCGATACTGGCGCAGCACCTCGATCGCCCCCTGGTCGAGCGATTTGGTGCCCAGCCCGTCGGCCCGCGCGCCCTCGAGGAAATGGCGCGCCAGATCGACGATGTCCTCGCTGCGCTCGCGCAGCGGCGGCAGGCGGATCGGCACCACGTTGAGGCGATAGAACAGATCCTCGCGAAACTGCCCGCCGCGGATCGCCGCGCGCAGGTCGCGGTGGGTGGCGGCGATGATGCGCACATTGGCGCGGATCGCCTGGCGGCCGCCCACCGAGGTGAACTCGCCCTCCTGCAGCACGCGCAGCAGGCGAGTCTGCGCCTCGGGCGGCATGTCGCCGATCTCGTCGAGGAACAGGGTGCCGCCATTGGCCTGCTCGAAGCGGCCCTGGCTGCGATTGGTGGCGCCGGTGAAGGCGCCGCGCTCATGGCCGAACAGCTCGCTCTCGATCAGCTCGCGCGGGATCGCCGCCATGTTGATCGCAACGAACGCGCCGCCCCGCCGGCGCCCGTAATCGTGCAGGGCGCGCGCCACCAGCTCCTTGCCGGTGCCGCTCTCGCCATTGATCATCACCGTCAGATCGGCCGTCGTCAGCCGGGCGATGGTGCGATAGATCTCCTGCATCGCCGGGCTGCGCCCGATCAGCGGCAGGCGCTCCTCGGCATCGCGCGGCGCCGCCGCGACCGCCGCCG
>JAGXAV010000714.1 GCA_018971455.1 Rhodospirillales bacterium | reverse complement strand
CTGGCCGCCTACCGCCGGCGCACCGCGCAGGTGCGCAAGGCGATTCCGGCGGAGCGCCTGCTGGTGTTCGATGTCGTCGAAGGCTGGCCGCCGCTCTGCGCCTTTCTCGGCGTGGCGGTGCCGGAGCAGCCCTTCCCGCGCACCAACTCGACGCAGGAATTCTGGAAGCTGGTCGGCGGCGCGCCGCCCGCGGGCGGCAACGCCGCCGGATCGACGCCCCATTGATCCACCGCCACCGCCATAGTACGCAGCCCGCATGACCGCGTCGCCGGGCGAGAGCTATCCGCGCTTCCTGCCGGTCGGCGATGTGGCGCTGACCGTGGAGTTCGGCGACAGCATCGATCCGGCGCTCAATGCGCGCGTGATGGCGCTCGATCTGATGCTGGCGGCCTCCGAAATCGCCGGCATCACCGAGACCGTCCCGGCCTATCGCTCGCTGCTGATCTGCTACGATCCGGCCGAGCTGTCGTATCCGGCGCTGGTCGGCCATGTGTCGGCGCTGCTGGATCGCACGGCCAACCTGCCGCCCCGGCCGGGACGGCGCTGGTCGGTGCCGGTGGCCTATGGCGGGCAGTACGGCGACGATCTGCTGGAGGTCGCGGCGCAGCTGGCGCTCAGCCCCGAGGAGGTGATCGCCATCCATTCCGGCGCCGACTACCTCGTCTATCTCGTCGGCTTCAATCCCGGTGCGCCCAATCTCGGCGGCCTGCCCGAGCGGCCGCACATTCCGCGCCGCAAAACGCCGCGCCCGCTGGTGCCGGCCGGCAGCGTGGCGATCGGCGGCATGCAGAGCGGCATAACCTCGATCGCCATTCCGACAGGCTGGCACCTGCTGGGCCGTACCCCGGTGCGCCCGTTCCAGCCCGATCGGCGCGACCCGTTCCTGTTCCAGCCCGGCGATCGCATCCGTTTCCAGCCGATCGAGGCCGACGAGTTCGCCGAGCTCGAAGCCACCGCCCTGGCCGGGGGCCCGGTGGCCATCCTGGAAGGCGAGGCGTGACGGCGCCCGCCCTGCTCGCCGTCGCGCCGACCCCGTTCGTGACGGTGCAGGATGCCGGCCGGCAGGGCTGGCAGCGCTTCGGCGTGTCGCGCTCGGGTGCCATGGATATCGCGGCGCTGGCCATGGCCAATGCGCTGGTGGGCAATCCGGCGGGCATGGCGGCGCTGGAATTCGCCCACGCCGCCGGCGCGTTCCGGCTGGACGCCACCTCGGCCCGCATCGCCGTGACCGGCGGCCGCTTCGCCTGCTTCGTCGATGACTGGCCGATCCCGCCCTTCACCACCTTCACCCTGACCCGCGGCCAGACCCTGCGCGTCGGCGGCGCGCCCGATGCGGTATGGGGCTATATCGCGGTGGCGCAGGGTTTCGACATTCCGGCACAGCTCGGCAGCCAGTCCACCCATGCCCGCTCCGGCATTGGCGGTTTCGCCGGCCGGGTGCTGCGCGAGGGCGACGCGCTGCCATTGGCCAGCGACTGGGTGCGCGCCGAGCCGGAGCGCACGCTGCGGCTGCCCCCGGCGCAGC